>JAAFJL010000022.1 GCA_013298865.1 Cytophagales bacterium
CATCGACAATAAGTTTGGCACAACCTTGATCAAGTGGTTGTACTGGGGCTGTTACCGTAATTGTATGACCAGTCCTAACCCTGACTGTATCAGACAAAGCAGGAATACAATTGCAAGTCCAACTGGTAGGGCTATTCCAGTTACCAGACTGAACCGAACGAATAATAGTTATAAGATTGTCAACAGTATTAAAATTGGCACTATTACCAGCCGATAAAACATCTCCAGAAGTTCTTGTGGCAGTCAGACTAACACCATTTTCTTCTTTATTATAAGTAACTCCAGTAACTGTTACGCTATTTGCCCCAGCAGGAATTGTACCCGTAAGTGTTCCGCCTAAGACGCCCGTTCCAGTATTCAGAGATAAACTAAAAGATGTTGCCACTGCTACATTTTGGACATTTGAAGCATTGTCCTGAGCCTTCACTGTCACGGAAAACGAGGCATTTATTTGCGGAGAACTTGGCGAAATAGCAGTAATTGCCAATTTTGTAGGCAAGACAATATCTGCAACCGTACCCGAAAGGCTGACACTCGGATTGGTTGTGATACCCCCGCCCGTATGTGTAATGCTACCCGTGTAAGTGTTCTGGGACAAATCTGCAATAAGACGTACATAGATAGGAGTGTTGATTGAACCTGAACTTGGCGTTAACATCAAAGAACTTCCAAATCCTGTTGAATTTGAAGTACTTGAAATCTCGAAATTTGCAGGAGCAGTTACAGTAACATCACCCGTCAAGGATGAACCAGTAAGCGTATAATTTCCTGCAGATGAAGGTCCATTTCCTGTAAAATAGTTCAAATTAGAGATACTGGTAGGGTTTGCAGAAAGATTTGGTCCAGCACTGAGGGCTGTAACAACAACATTGTCAATCGAAATTTTGGGTCTGCTACCCGTTGGCGAAGCAAGAGGAGTACCACCATTATGATAATAAAATCTTAGTTTTACCGTAGCTTGATTATTGATGGCAGCAGGCAAAGCAAGATTAACTGAACCCGTTTTTGTTACGTTATTATTGGCTACAAATGGTAAATTTGTCCCCGTAATTTCTGTCCAAGTCGTACCATTGATTGAATAGTAAACCCTCAAAGTTCCTGTACGATTTCCTGTGGAATTAAAAACGGACGCTGCATCAAAACTGAAATTTCCAGCATTTCTACCTGTAAAATTTAAGTTCAAGTCTAAAGCAACCGAACTGGAATTATCAGTAGTTCCTGTTGATAAAAACTGGATATTGGTACTCCCATTTTGGATTCCACCAGATGTTCCTGCACTAAAACTGGCAGAAGCCGTTGTAACAGAAGTTGGTAATGGAATTGTCCCTGCACTGATGGCAACCGAAGACCAAGAATTTGTAGCAGGAGAAGTCCAGCTTGTGAATGATTCTGAATAATTTGCCAACGACATATCAAAATAAGTTTGTCCGAAGGTGGAAAAACTTAGCATTAGCATTAGTAATGGCAATGAAAATTTAGTGATTGATTTTTTGAAGAAAACATTAAAAAATACAAGCGGAGTCGTAATAATTTTTGTCATGGAATTACGGTTATTGATTGATGAAAAGTTTCTAAAATGAAGGGCGTAAGAAGTCATCAAAACCTTTGTGGAAAGGGCATAGTAATCCCTTGTACAAAAGATTGTTCAAATTTTAATAGTAGCAAATGAGAAATTTTAGGAAGGTATAGTCAAAAGTATCAATTTGACTGAATAGTGGGGTTGAGTAATAAACACTAAGTTAGCACTGATGTTTCGGAATCGTATTAAAAAATTATGATTAAATCATGAATTTGCGTAAAACTCTAAAAATAATAGTAATGGTCTGGTTTTCAAATGAATAGCCTGAAAATAAAGGGCATAAAAAAACCTTCCAAAATGAGGTTTTTGGAAGGCTTTTTTGAAATAGAAAAATTATTTAGTGTATCTATTTTTCAGTTTTCCATTCCCTATTCCCCTTCAAAAAGCTAAATACAAAGCTGAAAATTATTACCAAAACACAGCCAATTAAATTGAGCCAAAGGAAGGCAGTTAATTCTTTCCACCAAGAAAAAATCACGATAATTTCTGCAAGAATTGCTGCCCAAAATACGGCATCTCCTTTGATATTTTTGAAATAAAAAGCCACTAAAAATACGCCCAAAATTGTTCCGTAAAACCATGAACCCAAAATATTGACGGCTTCAATTAAACTTCCAATATTTGCGGTAAATTGTGCCACAACAATACAAAATACGCCCCAACCAAAAGTGACTAATTTTGAGGTATTGAAATAATGTTTTTCGGAAGCATTTGGTACTAAAAATCTTTGGTAAATATCTACTATCGTGCAGGAAGTCAGGGAGTTAAATGCTGATGCCATTGAACCCATCGACGCTAATAAAATCACTGCAATCAGTAACCCAACTAAGCCTTCTGGCAAATGTTTTGTTACGAAGGAAAGGAAGATATAATTAGTGTCATTGGTATTGGCATTAGCGTTATTTTTCGTCAATAATTTCTTTACATCTTCTCTGATTTTGTTACTTTCTGTATCCGCTTTTTTCACTTCTTCCGAAAGCACTGCTACCTCTTCTATTTTCCCAGTTTTAAGAGCTTGATTCAGATGAAGAACTGCTTGTTTTTTTGCTAAAAAAACCTGCGTATTTTTATTTTTAAGTAATTGATAATCTGAGGTTTGCTCTACTTTTGACAACTCCGTTTGGTTGAAAAAAATCGGTGCTTCGTTGAATTGGTAAAACACAAAAACCAATGTACCGACTAACAGAATAAAGAACTGCATCGGGATTTTTAGGATTCCATTCATCAACAAACCCAAACGAATTTCTCCGACCGATTCACCCGAAAGATAACGCCCAACCTGAGATTGGTCTGTGCCAAAATAGGAGAGTTGTAAGAAAAATCCTCCAATCAAACCTGACCAAACATTGTAGCGATTGGATAGGTCAAATTTCCAATCTATTACATTTAGTTTGCCCATTTTCCCTGCAATTTTGAGGGTATCCGTAAAACCAATGTCCGTAGGCAAAAGGTGAACAACCATATAACCAGCCAAGAACATTCCGACCAAAACCACTACCATTTGTTGCAATTGGGTATAAGAAATTGTCTTTGAACCTCCGAAAACACAGTACATCGTCACGATAAGTCCTGTTACGATATTGGTCCAAAACAAATCCCAACCGAGGATAGTCGAAAGAATAATTGAGGGTGCAGAAATAGTAACACCCGTTGACAAAGCCCTGGGAATTAAAAAAAGAAAAGAAGTTAAAGCCCTGGTTTTTAGGTCAAAACGACCTTCGAGGTATTCATAAGCCGTAAAAACCTTCAGTTTTTTGTAAATCGGAATGAAGGTCACCGACAGCACAATCATTGCTAATGGTAGCCCAAAATAAAACTGGACAAACCGCATCCCGTCCGTATATGCTTGCCCAGGGGCAGACAAAAATGTGATTGCACTTGCTTGAGTTGCCATCACGGAAAGCGTAACATGGTACCAAGGTAAAGTCCGATTGGCGAGGAGATAACCTTCAATATTTTTGGTAGAATTGCGACCTTTCCAAATCCCAAAAGCGACAATACCGCCGAGGGTAAAAATCAGTACAATCCAATCTAATGAATTCATTTGTTGATGTTTGTTGAAATAAATTTGTGGTAAGTTTTGAAGTGCTGTCAGGTTAGGGTGCTGTCAGGTTCTCAAACCTGACAGTGGGTTCTCAAACAAAAAGTCACCTAAATGTTTGGTCGAAAATGACAAAGAAAATAATCACAGCCACAAGGCTACCAGCGACTAACCAATAAAGTTGACGCCAAGATTTTACAAAAGGAGGTAATGATTGAATATCGTCTTCTGGTTGTTGCATGGTAAAAGTGTATTTGATTGCTAATGCTAACGGATTTAGAGCGAATGTATTACATTTTCTTCCCTCTAATTTCCACGGGCAAAGATACAGAAAAAGAGATGGGAATATTAATGTAGAATTGAATAGAGGGGAAATTTTGGGGAGTTTGGTGTTGATTTTTTTTACAGAGTCTGATAACGGAATTAATAGATTGTCATGTCACAAAAATCCCATCAGGATTATGTATTGGTAGAAAATTTGGTATGCCGATTTTCATGCCGTAGGTATGGTACTGTGTCATACCTACGGCATGGAAACATGAAATTATTGTTTTTTCTACCAATATTGAATCCCGATGGGATGATTTGATAGCGATATTAACAGATTATTATGTTGTTTGTTCAGGCTTTGAATTTCGGTTTGTTATCAAAATACAAAAGCCATCCTTCAAAAGAATGACTTCCTTAATCTACGAACTCACCCTAATCTTCATCTGGTAATATTTAAACAAAAACTCATAAATCAAAAATTCATGGAGTCTTTCTTTATTGGTAATTAAGCGATTCAGCATCATGTGAATAAGACTCGAAAGTAAACCATTAAAATTTACCATTAATAAATCCTCATTTTTCAATCTCAGAATTTCTTCAATATACGGTTTTTGTCGGATAATTTTATTTTGGAGAATAACTGCAACTTCTTCATTACTATCGCCCATGATTTCTTTAATGATAGGCAAATTATATTTTGAATTAATGACTTCTTTCGCTTTTTTATCACTCCCAAATTCATCTTGAAAACCCTTTCTAATTAAATCTACAAAGGAAATTTTCTCTTCTATGCTTATACCAAACGCATTCATCAAATCGTCAACCAATCTCATTCCCCACCAAAAAGCCATTGATTCTTTTTTGGTTCTTTGCAAAACATAAAATAATTCAATCGCCATTTCGCTGTCCATACAAAAAATGGATTCGCACAGTTCAATAGAATTATTACCGTAGCGTTCAATTTCTCTGGTATAATTTTCAGGCTGAATCTTCCAGATACTTCTATTTTCTTTTAAATGTTGATAAATAATTTTCAAAGCATCATCCAACAGAAAACCTTCGTGTAGTTGAAACCGCAGACGGATGTGATAATCTGTATCATGATATTTGATAAAAAACCATTTCTTAATCATTTCATATTTTGCCATTTCTTGTAGAATTGGCAAAATCGTCTTCAAAAGAATCGTATCGGCAGAACCAGCACCGCAGTAAAGTTTCAGATAAATCCAATCACTATCAAGGCATAATTCTCTTTCTACGGGAATCAAATCGGCATTATTTTTTTGCTGAATAGGAGGGGAGAAGTACTTTTTTTCTGAATTGATAATTGTTGCAACGTACTGATTTAGAGGAGATTGTGACGTTGAATCTGAATCCCAGAGAAATTCTTTCAAGAATACAAATGGTTTATTCTTGATGAGATTTAACCAAATTTGGATAGACGTTTCATTGTTAAAATCTAGTAATAATTCGTTGTCACCTTCCACGTACAGCAAAAGATTCGGCATTCTGTAATCCTCTTGCATGGTTTTGATTGTTGCCAAAAGCACTTCATCTTTTTGTTTCTTCAACGCTTCGATTAACGTTTGTGGTAAATTCCATGTAGCAGGACTGATGATTGTTTTTTTGAAATAAACTCGTGGATAAAAACTGTAAAATCCAGCGATAGAACCCCACGAAAAGTTAATAATTCGCCTGCCAATTTCACTTTGTAAGTCTGTCAGTAAATGATAAAAAGGCAAAGTTTTATACACATGATTGTGCATCTGAGTCTTGCAAGGAATGATTCTTTGGTTGAGTTTCTTGGAAAATAAAATGATCTCATTATTTTCCACTTTAATGAAAAGGTCCTGAATATCAATAACTTGCTCGTCTTTGGCAGGTTTGGCTAAGTACGGAATTCCATATTTTCTGAACGTCGGATGAGCAATCACATTGGTTACTCGGTTGTCGGGTACGTGAACAATTTCAGCCAAAATTCCATTCTCAATACTTTGTTCTTCTTCAGTTACAATCTTATCAATCACATTTCTGATTTCATCATTTCCGTAAGCAAAACGAGCCAAAATTCCAGATGCCGATGGTCCAACAAATCCCTCAAAAACCATAGTTTCATCGGTGTCATTCATTAACCTAAACATTGCCGATAACGAAAATGGTAATCCCCTAAAATTATCTTTGTTTGAGGGCGTATTTGGTAAAATTTGTTTTGTCAAATCAATGCTATAAAGTTTTTTAGCATGGGCATCTTTCAGGATTTCCCCCATCCATTTTTCTATTTTATTAAATTGCATTTGACTAACAACTTCGCCAGATTGTACAGGAATATCATCTACCAAAGGCGATAACCCCAAACGTCTGTCAACGGGATAGCCAATGCCAAAATCTTCATCTAATACATCTACAAGCGGCATTATTTGAGTGTCGTATCGCCCAAGGAATTTATTTTTGAAGGCAGTTATTTTACTGTTTTCTGCCAAAATGCCCCCATTCATTTTTATTAAAAACTGCAAGACTTCCAGTAATTCCTCTTTGGCATTTTCTCTGACGGTCTTTGCATTTTGGTAAGATTTGTAAGAATCAATATGGAAAATTTTGGTTTCGTCTAAATCTGGCTGTAACTGTTTTAGCTTGGCAATAATATCTTTATAGTTCTCAATTGGATTCGTTTTATTGCTATCCAAAACCTTAATATCGCCTATGATTGATTGAAAAAACGTCAATAATTTCTCAATGTATTCGCTGCCTGTACGTTGCTGAATCGTTGTTAAATGAGCAATGATTTGCTTGCCAAAATCATCATTACTGGTGGGGGCAACTTCAAATTCAGAAACCAATAACTGGGCATCAATCATGTTTTGAATGAGATTCTTGGCATCATCCTCAGAAATATCATCAAGACTTTTCATGATTTCAGACTTAGAAACTCCTTTTTTACTGATGTCGAGAACTCTTTGGATGTAAATATTTTTTGTGACAGCCGAAATCGTATATTGTCTAAAACCCTTTTGGTAGGTGTATTCCATGTAGCGAATTTCTGAGTCAACCAAATAAATACTGTTATTGGTATGGTACAGGATATGCTCATTTACTTTTGGAATTAGCGATAAATCTGCCACAAATTTTTGCAGAAAAAGCATATCCAAACGGGTATGACGGTAGAATCTGTCTGTTGCTTTTTCGTTACCCCAACCCAAGACACCACAAGTTGAGAATAAGCCAAATGGCGTACTTCTGGTGCACATTCTGTAATAATAACGGAATAATGTTTTGATTAATTTCTCGGTCTCTTTCTCGGTTTTGAGTTCTCCGTTTTTCAACTTTATGGTTTCATCATACAGTGTTGGAGATGCCACGTAAATAGATTCTAAAAAGAAATCATTTTCGATAATGGCATAAATATCATTGGTGGACACGCCACTCTTGTATGTGTATATTGGTGAACGAACAATTACTTCGTCCAGAATTTTGAAAGGAATATTTTCCATGATTTGATTGCTACAATTGATTTTTTAATAAGCCCGTATAATGCCCATCGGCATTCATGAGGCTTTGATGAGTTCCTTCTTCGATGATTTTTCCAGATTTTAACACCACAATTTTATCGGCATGGGTTATCGAACTTATTCTGTGTGTAATAATGATAATGGTCTTGTTTTGTGCCTTTAATTCCAAGATGATTTTTTGAACTACGGCATCCGAAAAACTATCCAAAGAAGAAGTAGCCTCGTCCAGAATCAATATCTCGAAATCTCGGTACAATGCCCTGGCGATACCCATTCTTTGTCGCTGTCCGCCCGATAATGTCGTGCCATTTTCGCCAATATAGGTAGCAAATCCACGAGGTAAGGTTTCGATAAATTCCAGAATTTCTAACTGCTTACAGATGTTGAAAACCTTTTCTAAATTAGGCGACGGGTCACCAATCGTGATATTTTCGATGACAGTTCCCGCAAAAAGATTTATCGTTTGCGGCACAACACTAATCGTTGAACGAAGCGAGTGGTTGGTAACATAAGACAAATCTAAATCTCCGATAAAAACCTTCCCTGATGCAATTGGGTAGAGATTTTGCAATAAAGCAATCAAGGTGCTTTTACCAGAACCACTCGTCCCAACGATGGCAGTAACTTTACTTTTTTCAATCGAAAGCGTGAGATTCTCAAAGATTTTAGCACGAGAACCGTACCTAAATTCAATGTTTTCGAGCCTAATATCTCCCATCAGATGGGGTTGAATTTCGATTTTCTGAAGCTCGCTTTGTTGTTCTCCTTCCAAATCCATGATTTCAAAAAGTCGGTCGGCGGCAATGAAGGCTTCTTGTATAGGTCTGTTGGCAGAAACCAAGGATTGAATTGGTCCTGTGAAATACCCAATCAGAGAATAAAATGAAAATAGTTCGCCTGGCGTAAGTTCATTTTTGAAAATATAATACGTACCAACCCAAAATAATAGAATTGTAAATATTTTACCAAAAACATCCCCTGCGAAGAACAGACCTATATTATTGACATTTACTTGGTAAGTTTTCTTTAATAAATCAATAAATTTTTCTTCGGTTTTTAGGTTAGAATATTCTTCCAGAGCCAATAATTTGATGGTTTCCATGGAATTGATACTCTCGAAAAGTTGGCTTTCTAACTCTGCCGATTTTTCCATTACTACCCTGATGGTACTTTTATTCAATTTATTGGAAATGAAATAAAGCAAAATATAAAATGGAATGCACATCGTGATGATGAGGGCGATTTTCCAGTTGTAGCTGTACATCAAGACAAAAGAAAATACGACAATACAGATATTCACGAAGAAAGAAACCGCTACGTCATTGATAAAACCACGGATTTTTACGGCATCATTAATCCTACTAATAATTTCACCGACCCGCATATTATCAAAAAAACTTTGGGGTAATTTGGTCAGTTGTTTGTAGTAACCCAAAATCAATTTTATGTCCAATATTTGCCCAACTCTTAGGTTGATGATACTCCGTAAAATACCAATAGTTAGTTGTATGAATATCACTAAAAGCATGGCAATACTGAGCAAATTCATCAGATTTCCATTGTAATTCGGAATAACATAATCTGTGATTTTACCAACATAAATAGAACTTGCGATGCCCAAAATCGTGTAAAGGAGCGAACCAACAATCATTTGGACAATACTTCCCCGATTGGGTTTCAGCAAAGACAAGATTACTTTTGTCTTGGAAGTCCCGATTGTACCTGCTTTAAAATTTTCATCTGGTTGTAGCAAAACCATGTAGCCAGTCCATTCTTTTTCAAAGTTTTCTAAAGTAAATTTCTTCATTTCGCCGTACTCAGGATCCATGAATTGGACATACTTTGGTGTTACTTTATAGATGACCACATAATGCGGAAATTTCCCCTGCGATAGTATATGAGCAATGGCTGGGTACTCAATATCACTCAAATTTTCAATATTAGCTTTTACACCTTTTGCTGTAAAACCTAATCTTTTAGACGCTTCTACCAATCCAAAAAGACTTGTTCCTTTTTTGTCGGTGTTGGCATATTGTCGGACTCTGGCAATGGGTATTTGTAATTTGTAAAATGCACAAACACTTGCCATTGCAGCCGCACCGCAATCCATGGCATCGTGTTGTTTGATTTTTACTTTCATGATATTGATTTTTGTTGCTTGATTTTCGATGCTCGGTTTTCGATGTTCGGTTTTCGTTGCTCGTTTTTCGATGCTTGTTTCTCGATGTTTGTTATTTGATGCTCGATTTTCGTTACACGTTTTTCGATGCTTGTTTCTCGATGTTTGTTATTTGATGCTCGGTTTTCGTTGTTCGTTTTTCGATGCTTGTTTCTCGATGTTTGTTATTTGATGCTCGGTTTTCGTTACTCGTTGTTCGATGATTGATTTTGGCAAACGGCTATCGAATAACGAACAACGGCTATCGAACAACGAAAACCGAACAACGAGAACCGAACAACGAACAACGAACAACGAAAACCGAACATCGAAAAACACCTAATTCGATTTTGGGTTAAGCCATTCGCTGGTTTTTGAGAAAAGTAATTGCCAAAGTGTTCTTTTGGTCAGGATGAAATTGGCACGCCCCGTCATACCTTTAATAATTTTACCCTGAAAACCATTTTTCATGCTCAGAAAAGGCTTATCCATTTTGCAGTAAACCGTGTAATAAGGCGTATTTTGTACCACAGTTACTTCCTTGACAATTTCATAAACCGAACCATTCAGCATTCCCCAGTCGTAATAATTATAGGCATCTATTTGTACCTGTATTTTTTGTTTTTCTTTGATAAACCCAATATCTTTTGGCGAAACCAAACACGAAATAATCAGTCCAGTATTTGGGTTAATTTCGGCAACTTTTTGTCCACTTTGCAAGAAAGTCCCCATCTGAATACCCTCCATTTTGTAGGCAATTCCTGAAATATTAGCGATTACGTAGCTATTTTTAATATTTTCTTTCAGTTGATTTTCCTTGACAGAAAGGTTAGTCCACTCTTGTTTGTATTGATAACTATCCGTCTGGATTTGGGATTTAAAGCGAGTCACCAATAAGTCAATTTCGTGTTGTGCTTGGTTATTGGCTAACTCATATTTTTCAAATTCCTCAGACGGAATCACCTTTTCTCGGTACAACTTTGCGTACCGTTGGTAGAGTAAATCCGTGTTTTCAAACTTTGCATTCAACTGATTGAGTTGTTCCAAAAAATTAAGGTACTGGCTCTGGTATTGGGCAGTATGCAAGGGTAAAGAATTGGTATTTGAGGAAGAATTTTTAATGAGATTGATGTCACGAATATTCTCTTTGAGGACATTTTGTTTCTGATAAATAATCTCTAATTCTGACTGATTGTAGGAATTATCAATCTCCATAATGGTGTCACCCATCATGACGGGCTGATTATCTTCAATCATTAATTGGGTAATTTTTCCTACCGTAGGTGAATATACGTTCTCTTTCAAGCGACTGGACAGCACATTTGCATAAGCCGAACTTGTTACGTCCACATTCACGTAAGGTAGTACGGCAATGATACCAATCACAAAAAGTAACAATGAGTTATAAAGAGCATTAGAGGAAACGGACAGTTTTTGGACATAAAAATACTGGTCATTTTTCGACTGACTATAATCAAGAAAATTGTGGTCTTCCATGAAATGTTTAGATGAAAATATTGTAAATGATAGAAAATAATTGCCAAGTAATTTTTGATAATAGGTTACTCGGCAATTATTTCAAAGACGTTTTAATGTCTCGGGCATTTGTGGTTTCAACGAAGAGCTTCTTTAACTCCTTGATATAAATCACGAACAGCACCAGCTACATGTAAGCAAGCACCAGAACTCTGAACATAAAATATAGGAGAAGTACCTCCATCAATTTCCGTCATTTCGTTTTCTGTTAGTTCAACAACAGTACGTTTTTCAAACATATTAGCTTTTACTTCTGAGACACTTAAATTTTCTGAATACATAATTTTTAAAATAAATATAGTTTTGCCTATTCTATTTAAAGCTTTTCGACAACCGCTTGTACATTTGCAAGTAACGGAAGTCTAATTAAAGAAGTCGTGGATTGCATCATAAAGAGCCTTACTTGCTTGTATGCAAGGGACAGAACTAGTACCTGTAGGATAAGTACCAGTCCCACCATCAATTTTTGTCATTTCGTTTTCTGTTAGTTCAACAACAGTACGTTTTTCAAACAAATTAGCTTTTACTTCTGAGACACTTAGATTTTCTGAATACATAATTTTTAAAATAAATATAGTTTTGCCTACTCTATTAAAAGCTTTTCGGCTTCGGCTTGTAGTTTTACAAATGACGATGGTCTATCAAAACCATTCTTTAATTCTTTGATATGCCTCATGAGTAGCAACAACTGCATGTGCACAAGCACCAGAACTCTGAGCATAAAATTGAGGGGAAGAAGTACCACCATCAATTCCCATCATTGCATTTTCGTCAAGTTCAACAACAGTACGTTTTTCAAACAAATTAGCTTTTACTTCTGAGACACTTAAATTTTCTGAATACATAATTTTCTAAAATAAATATAGTTTTGCCTACTCTATTAAAAGCTTTTCGGCTTCGGCTTCTTGATTCAAATAAAAATAAAAATATTGAAAGAACAAAATAAATGATGAAAAATCTAAATATTCTTTATTATCTAAATAAGTTAAAATCAACTATTCATAAAATTTGTATATCAGATGTTTTGTGTGCCACAAACCAAGTGAAGGGTCTTCCATTGGTTTGATTTCTTTTTCAAAATGGATAATAGCCCTCTGAGGCGTTCACAATACCTCAGAGGGCTGTTTATTATGGTAATTTTGGGAACAAGACACCACCCAATGGTTCAAAATCAACACAGCCACCATTAACAGTTACCATTTGATTTTCTTTCAATTCTACAACAGTTCTTTTGTTGAAGGTTTTTGAAGAATCTTTCTTATTCGAGATACTTTGATTTTTTGAGTACATGATTTTTTGTGTTTAAATGTTACACTAAAGCAAAAGAAGTTCCATTGCAAGTTGGTAAGCCAGTCATACAGCCTGAACCACCACAAACTTCTGTCATTTGGTTTTCTGCCAATTCGATAACAGTTCTTTTATCGAATATTGGACTCTCAGAAGGATTCTCTCCTTTTGAGGCAATTTTATTGTTTGAATACATGGTAAATTAAATTTAGATTGTGAAAAAATTAAAGTACCCAAGAATCCGTGATAATTTTGAGAAGTAACCATGACCCACCGTTTACATCGGTCATTTGGTTTTCTTCTAACTCTACAACAGTTCTTTTATCGAATATTGGACTCTCCCTTAAAATACGATTTTTAGTAGGAGTTGGATTTGATAAATACTTTAATAATGGTGAAGTAATAACTTATAAAATTTTAGACTCGCTATTTTCATGATAGTTTTATTCACTTTTGAAGTAAAATAGTATCGGACAACGACTACTGATACTTAATAAAAAATGGGTAGAATAGCTTCTAAATAGTAGCATAAAAACTATAAGTTATTGTTTCACCTTTACTTAAAAATGGTTCTTCTATTATTTACACGGAAGGTAAGCTAATCGTGGCACGGTTGAGGTTAAATTTCTCATGAATGACTTTACGTATCAACCGTACCACGGCTTCCTATATAAATATTAGAAGAACTTTTAAAATTAAATAACTCTATCCTCCATTCTTGTCAAAGCATAGTACGCACCGCCGACGGCGTCTGTTAGCAATGAATATTCAAAAAACAACGTCGTTCCACCATTAACATTAATCAATTGATTTTCATTTAGTTGAACAACAGTACGTTTGTCAAACAAATTAGCTTTTACTTCTGAAATACTTAAATTTTCTGAATACATGATTTTTGAAATTTATATTGTTTTGCCTACTCTATCAAAGCTTTTCGGCTTGGGCTTTTTTATCTGTTTTACAAATGGGTGATCGTATATATTATGATTACAGTACAAACGGGTGTACTTCCACCATCAACATTAGCCATCTGGTTTTCATTTAGTTCAACCACAGTACGTTTGTCGAACATTGAAACTTCTTCATTTTTTGTCGAAATACTTAAATTTTCTGAATACATGATTTTTGAAATTTATATTGTTTTGCCTAGTCTATCAAAGCTTTTCGGCTTGGGCTTTTTTTGTTCCTCTCCTTATGGCAAACCCACTACTGGTGGCGTTGGAACAGGAGTTTTTGCAGTTGCTATAACTATTGGTGTCGGTAAGATTACTTTAGTTCCTCCGTCCACAGACACCATTTCGTTTTCATTCAACTGTGCAACTGTACGCTTCACAAACATTTCGTTTGCTTTGGCAACTGGGTTTTTTGAATACATGATAAATGAAATTTAGATTTTTTGCCTACTCTGTTAAAGTTTTTCGGCTTCGACTTTTTCAACTGTTTACTTCTTCTTTGGTACTGGAGGAATAAAAATGAACGGAATCGGTGTCCCGATTGGGTCAATAATTACATCATTCAATACAAATCCAGCATCGCCACCATTAATTTCTGACATTTCTACTGGAGAAAGTTCAGTCATTTTCTTAGTATTTTTCATGATTTTACTTTTAGCAATGTTGCCTACTCTGTTGTAGCTTTTCGGCTTCCGCTCAACCAATCACTATGGTCTTGGCAATCTGAACGGTGGTTTCAAGATTACGATGTCATAAGCTCTTATTGGTCCTTCGTCACCTGAACCGCCGTTAATTTTTGACATTTCTACCTGAGAAAGGACAATCATTTTTTTGCTATTTTTCATGATTTCAAATTTGATTATGTTGCCTACTCTGTTACAGCTTTTCGGCTTCGGCTTATTAAAAATTTCCTTTCAAAATCATACTCATTCTTCAAACAATGCCGGCTATTGAGTTCAGAAATAGTCATGGTTTTTCTTGAAAACCTTCAATTGCCAACATATACGAAAGCATAAATCTTTTTGGATTTCGGTATCATTTTATTATCAATTCTCTCAAAAAAACTGATAAAATGAGATTTTTGGGTTTGTTTAAAATCCAGAATCTCACCCACTTCGTATCTCCTTTTTTGCCCGACCATATTTACAGATTTATGAAAGAAGTTTCTGATGTTTTAAGAGAGTATCAATACCAAAATAGGTTCTCACAGCACGAAATGGCTAAGTTTCTGGGTATTGCACAGTCCACGTATAATAATTGGGTGAATGGGCAGACGGTCATTAACCCTGTCAAGTATTACAAGAAGATAGCGATTCTTTGTGAAGTCGAGATTGATATGCTTCTTCCTAAAAGTTTGAAATTAGAATTGTACCAACACCAAGATTTGGAAAGCCTGATTAAAAACTTAGAGGATTGCACCAAGTATTCAAAAAATTTAGAAGAGTTGAATACTTTGTTACGAAAAGAAAATGAAAGGATTTTAGAAGATTTAAAAGATAAAGAAGCCGTGATTATGACGCTCAGAACAGGGTAGATTTTAGGATAGAATTTTCAAAATCCAATCACTGACTTTTTTCGTATTTATGCAAGATGGAAAGCATTGCTTGCACAATCTCTTTTTGAAATTAAACCCTAATTGGAATTATTAAAATCTTAAATCAAGAAGACTATTTTTCGGGATGGTGTTCAAATAAAAAATATGTCAAATAATAAAATTCAGATTTCAGAAGATAATCTTGTGTCCTTACTCAAAAATAAAGATTTACGAGGTTTTTCAATTTTATATGATAACTATTCAGCAGCAGTTTATGGGATTGTACTAAAAATTGTTTCCTCAGAAAAAGTAGCAAATGATGTGTTAAAAAATGTTTTTTTGAAGATTTGGAATGAAATAGAAGGCTATGATACTTCAAAAGGATCGTTGCTTACATGGTTACTCAGGGTAGGGCGGAGGCTTGCACTTGACCAATTACAGACCAAAGATTTGCAGGATATTGTAGGAAATACTACTGGTAATCAGTTAGATATACATTCTCAGGGCGTAAAGAGATTGATTGAAAATCTTCTGCCAGAACAGCAAAATCTGATAGAACTACTCTATTTTCAGGGTTTAACTTTAGCCGAGGTATCTGTAAAATACGGAATTTCGGTAAGTACATTGCAAGACCGCATCAGGATTACAGTGTTAGATTTAAGACGTTTTATGAAGTAAATTTTAGAAATTATCACTATTAAAAATACAATTATGAATCTCAAACAATATATGGAAATGGGAATTTTAGAAAGCTATGTGATGGGAATTACCACCACCGAAGAATCCGCCGATATAGAACGTTTAGCTATGGCAAATCCAGGTATTCAACAAGAATTAGAAGCGATACGGGCAGTTTTTGAATTCTGTGCTTTACAACGCCAAACAGAACCTCCAGTTTTTTTAAAAAATCAAATCATAGAAGAACTTGTAAGTAACTGATAGTCAATAAATTCAATAGAGTTTTCGACAAAAAAAGCTTTCAGAAATACATCTGAAAGCCTTTTTTGAAAGTATTCATTTAGAGAATTTTTAGCAAATAAAACTTAACTATACTTCTCTCTGATTTGAAACAATATCCACATTCCGATAAAAATCGTCAATGCTGCTGAAATGATTCCGCCAATCGAAAGACTCAATAATGATGAAACTGCACTTACTAAAACTGCATAATAAGAAAATTTCCAACCTTGTCTTTTGCGGTTCATTAGTCCTGGAATTGATAAGCCCTCTAATGCTACAACTACAATTAAGAAAATCATACTTAGTCCTAACCAGATACCCACACCACTAAACAAAGTCAAAATAGTAGCAATACCACCAAATAGTATAGCAATACCGCCAAAAATTACACCTACGATTGCCAAATATGGGGCAATTTTTACTAACAATTCTTTTACTTCTTCTGGAAAAGCGGGTAAACTTTTCGTGAAAATTGGTTCTAATTCTTTTTCGAGTGGTAAAGCGTCTGTTTCCATGATTTTTTGGATGGGGTTAATGGGTTGAGTTAATGAATTATTATAAATTTAATAATTTTTGCTCAATTTCCTCAAAAACCAACGTATAACCTATAAAATGAAGAGATATTGAGTAAACGGACGTTTTTAATCGTTGAATGTGGAGGCTTTATAGCTTATTTTAACTTAGAGGTTTGGAGGATTAGAGTTAAGATGATACATGATTTTGAAATTTAAAAAAATTAACTCTTTAGTTTCTTAGGAACGAGAATCAAATAGTTCAGTCAATTCCATAGAAATTCCTTCCAGAAGATTAGATTTCAATTCTCCTTCAAACATCGTTACGCCGCTCAATAATTCATAACGCCCATTCAAGATAGAATAAACTTCAATGTCTTGATACTGTGGATCAATAATCCAATATTCTTTAATATTTAGTTTCTCATAAAGATTTTTTTTGTCAACTCTATCTCTAATCACAGAAGATGGTGAAATTATCTCAATTACTAAATCTGGGATTCCTACAATACCATCATTTGTGATAATACCCTGATTTTCAGAAGATACAAATACTAAATCGGGTTGTACTGCATTATAACTATCCAAAAATACATCTATTGGTGCAGCGAATAATTTGCCTAATTTCTTTTCTTTAATAAAAGAACCTAACTGAATGCTGAGATTCATTGAAATATTTTGATGCTGCGGTCTTGGTGCAGATTTCTTCATTATGTAACCATTAATTAACTCATAACATGAATCATCGTTTTCGTCAAATTCCATCTGACGAAACTCTTGAACTGATATTTGTTTTAGCGTTGTGACCATATCGTTTATTTTATGTATCCAATTTAGCTTTTTTGTTTGAGTGTAACAAAAATCAGTGTACATTTTGTTATTGAAGCTGTTTAAACTTTCTCTTTCGACTAAAATTACTTCTGGGGTCGCACTCGACTTTTAAATCCAGCTTTCCAAAATTATTTCAATGTAGCCCTGCTATATGTCAATAATTTTTAAAAACTGCATTTAAAAATATCCTAATTTTAAAACAAAACAGAAAGTTTAAACAGCTTCATTACTCATATTAAAAATCCCCATAAGTAACTGCCTATGGGGATTTTTAATTTACTACATTTAAGAGACTGTAATTTCCAAATTAACACATCTCCAAATTTTCAAATTAGATTAATATCCAAAAATCTCTTCCAAAGAAAGTTTCTTCAAATCACCGTATTTTTTCAGGTCTTCTTCTTTCACCTTCTTTTCTGAAGCTACAATACAATATGAATATGGCTTGTGTGCTAAATTTTGATTAGCAAAACCTTTCAAATCTGCCAAAGACATTTTATCTAAATTATCATAAATTCTCTGGCGACCGTCACCTTCTATTCCTAATTCAAGATTATTCAAATATGTATAAATGATACCATCCTGAGTAATACGTTCGGTATCGTATGTTTTCTTCATGTTTTTCTTAGCTGCTTCTAAGTTTTTATCTGCTTCTGGCATATTATTCAAAAGCTCATTCATGGCAGGAATTGCCTCATTCAATTTATCTGCCTGACTTCCTACATAACCAATCAATAAATATTTTTGCCCCTTCTTCTGTGGTGCAGCATAGTAGGCAAATGTTGAATATGCCAATGCTTTAGATTCACGAATGGTCTGGAAAACGATTGACCCCATTCCTCCACCAAAATAGTTATTGAAAGTCTCAATTACTGGCGATAACGCTGGATTGTACGATTCTGTCGTTCTTATCCAAGCGATTTCTGCCTGAACCATGTCATAATCAGCAAATAAAACTTGGTTCTTGTTGGTTTCAACTTGCTTGAAATCTTTCTTCTCTGGAATTGGCGTCCAAGTTGCTGGCATGGCATGAACTTTCTGAACTCCCATCTCAAAAGCTGCTAATTGTTGTGGACCATAATAGATAATTTGATGCTCGTAGTTGAACATATTATGCAAAATATCTAATAAATCCTGAGCTTTCACTGCTTTCAATTCTTCGGTTGAAAGTTGATTATTGAAAGGATTTTTTGCTCCGTATTGTGCATAAGACTGCAAGCCTTGCATGATTGCTCCTTTATTCAATTTTGAATCAGCACGTCCTTTAATCAAACGACCTTTCAACATTTCTAAAGCGGCATCATCACCTTTACAGTTTTTCAAAACATACTCTAACAGCTCTAATGATTTTGCTAAATTTTCTTGCAAACCAGACAAACGAATCGTTGTGTATTCTGTACCAGGCTGAACAGAATAGCTACTCGCCAAAGCGTAAAACTCTTTACTGATTTGGTCTGCCGAATACTTATCTGTACTCAAAAACTGTAAATACTGGGCTGCCAATGGCAACAAACGATTGTTATAACTTCCCATTTTGAAACGGAAACCCATTCTAACTAAATCATTATCAGTGTTTTGTACGTATAAAACTTCTGCCTTACCGACTTTACCATTTTTTAAATCCTTCTTGAAATCCAACCATACAGGCTTAATATCTGCCATTGGCATGGCGTTAGTTGTTTTCATAAACTCAGATTCCGCCTGACGATTCACTTCTACTGGTGTAATAGTCGGCTTATCCACTTTCACGATAGAATTATCGACACCCTTACGTTTGAAGATAATTACATAGTTATTGTCGCCATAGTATTTATTAGCAAAATCAATGACTTCTTGCTTAGTTACTTTCGCCATATCTTCCAAACGGCGAGTGTGTGCAACCCAACCTTCACCTCTTGATTCAATGAAAGATTCTAATAAAGGATCGGCACGGCTATAATTATTTTCTAAACCTTGAATCGCATTGAGTTTATAATTATTGACGATTGACCCCAATAATTTTTCGTCAAAATCACCTTTTTTCAAAACAGCTAATTGTCCCAACAACAAATCACGAACTTCTTCTAAAGTTTGTCCTTGTTTCGGGCGACCAGACATTAACCATAACGAATAATCTTTATGGCGTTGAATTGTTGATGAACCACCTAACATTTTTTGTTGTTTGTTCAAATTCAAATCTATCAAACCAGCCGCTGAGTTCGACATAATTTCATCAACAACGGTTGATAAAATGGTTGCTTTCTCGTCCAGACCACCAGGGATTCTATATGCCATCGTGAGGGCATCAGGTGTTGGACCAAAAATTTCACGCTTCACGATACTCGTCATCGGTACTTCTGGTGCAGGCTTGTATTCGTCCACAGGTTTTGCCACCATTCCACCAAAATTAGTTTCGATTTTCTTAATCAATTCATCAGAATTGAAATCACCAGCAAATACAACTGCCATATTGTTAGGCACATAATATTTGTTAAAAAACTTGCGAATTTCAATCAGAGATGGGTTTTTTAGGTGTTCAATCGTTCCAATAGTTGATTGCTGACCGTAATTATGCGTCGGAAAAAGTGCATTGTTATAAGCATCGTAAACTTTACGACCATCATTGTCTAAAGCACGGTTTTTCTCTTCATAAACTGCTTCTAATTCAGTATGAAAAATTCTCAATACAGGATTTCTAAAACGTTCAGCTTGTACTTTCAAATAACGGTCAATCGCATTGGTTGGGATGTCTTCGGTGTAGGCGGTTTGTTCAAAAGAAGTAAACGCATTTGTACCCTGAGCCCCCATATTTGCCATCAATTTGTCGTACTCGTTAGCAATGGCAAACTTGGCAGCTTCACCAGAAGTTTTGTCGATTTCCTTGTAAATTTCTTTACGCTTAGTTGAATCCTTTGTCTTGTTGTACTGCTCGTAAAGGTCGTCAATTTTATCTAAGAGAGGTTTCTCTTTAGCCCAGTCCAATGAACCGTACTTATCTGTTCCCTTAAAAAGCAAATGTTCCAAATAATGAGCTAAACCCGTATTTGTCCGAGGGTCAGTATTTGAACCAGCACGAGTAGCAATGTACGTTTGGATACGAGGTTCTTTGTGATTTTCACTTAAAATCACGGTCAAGCCATTTTTCAGTTTGTAGAAACGGGCCTTCATCGGGTCGTTTGTCACATACTTATACGAATAACCAGCAGCCGTTGCGGTTTTCCATTCGTATTTATTCTGGGCAAAAACTGAAAAGGAAAGTGCTGTAAATAACAGCAGAGATAGGAGTTGTGATGTTTTTCTCATTTGAGCAAAGTTAGAGTGTAATTAAGGTAGATGATAAAAATAATTGTAATGCAATTTACCGAATAGCAACGGAATTTTCTAAACAAAAATTGTTGAACGGTAGAAGGAGGTAGCAAAAAAAAATACCAAAGATTGCTCTTTGGTATCTTGGGCTGGTAATGAATTTAGTTTTGGCTTAATTTTCTTACCATTTTTTAATAGTAGTGATTAAGTATTATAATGGTTGATTGGTGGTTAAGCATTAATATTATTAGTGGTTAATTGCAATTTTTTCTCGTATTATTAATAAAAAAATGTATGTATTTACATATTTCTACACAAAATTGAGTATTTACTCTCAGAAAATAAATAGCCAATTTGGCTATTTTCTGATTTTTATCAATTACTTTTGTACTCTAACGTCTTACCTCAACCTTTTTTATGGGCGTTACTAATTGATTCACTTGAATCCAAAATTGTAATTGCAAATCATTCTAACCACTCCCTCATTTCTATCAAATACCACTATTACGAGATAACGTTTTTCAAGACGTATATACTTGTCACTTTTATCAAAATTATTGTTAACTCATTATGTTAGAAAACTCTAACTATCTAATAGAGAGTCAATTAAAGAAATGTTTAGAAGTTTTTAATGAAATCACTGGTAAAGTTTCTGACGTTTCAGTAGAAAGCTATATGCAACAAATCGGCTTTCTGAATCAACAGGGTACAACTATTGTAAATGCTGTGATTGCTATTATGGATATGACTTCACTGACGTTTCGATATGTTGCTAATACGGACGTTTCATTAGGGATTTCTACTGGCGATTTTTATAACAAAGGATTCTCTGCATTTCTGAGTTCAATGCCAGAAGAAAACACGATGGCGATTCCGACACTGTTCAAGTTTTTGTTAGATTCCGTTAAATTAGCAGACCCTCTTGTAAGAAATAAATTTGTTGCTTACGGATACGGAATTAAACATCGAAGACCAAGTGGAAAAGTTTTTTCAACTTTAGTTCAGATTTTTAGCTTAGAATCAGATAAAGATGGTAAACCATTGCTTTGTTTGGTAGTTGACCAAGACATTGAACATCTTACTCGAAATGTTACTCAATACAGAGGTAGAGTTAGCTTTGGTAATGATGATTTGATTACAACTTTTTCTTCGGAAGATATGGCACTGAAAGTTCAAGACATTTTTTCTAATCGTGAAATTGATGTTCTGAAATATTTACTAAGAGGACACGAATCGAAGCAAATAGCCGAAAAACTTTTTATTAGTTCAAATACTGTGGATAACCACAGAAAAAATATGCTCAAAAAACTCGAAGCCCGTGATACTACGGCGTTGGTACAATTGAGCAAATTGTTAGGAATTTTAAGGTAATACAACCCTTTCCCATACATTTTCTTACCTCTTAAACTTGTCTTACCTCAACCAATATCATTTACCCTTACCCTCAACAACCATGTTTAGCAAATCGGTTTTCCTCGGAAAGCCGATTTTTTTTTTCTGTCCCAACCAAATACCGTAACTTTACTTTACAATTAACAATTATCAATTAACAATTATCAATTTTTAGAAAATATGTGCAATCAACCTTTCAGATTGCCAACTTCTGACTGATAACTGTTCTCTACTATTTGTTAATTGATAATTGTTAATTGTTAATTGAAATAAAGCGTGGAAAATCAAGAAGTATTGCCAACGGTTGAGACCGCCAAGAAATTAGGTCTATTACCCGAAGAATTTGACAAAATCAAAGTTATCTTAGGTCGGACTCCAAATTTTACTGAACTATCCATTTTTTCGGTGATGTGGTCTGAACATTGTTCTTATAAAAATTCAATCGTTTGGTTAAAAACCTTACCGAAAGATTCGCCAAGAATGTTGGCAAAAGCAGGTGAAGAAAATGCAGGTGTAGTCGATTTGGGTGATGGAATTGGATGTGCTTTCAAGATAGAATCTCATAATCACCCTTCAGCGTTAGAACCGTATCAAGGTGCTGCTACTGGTGTGGGAGGTATTAATAGGGATATTTTTACGATGGGGGCAAGACCAATTGCTCAATTAAATTCACTTCGTTTCGGAAATTTAGATAATCCAAGAACAAAATGGTTGGTCAAGGGTGTCGTAAAAGGCATTGGCGATTATGGTAATGCCTTTGGTATTCCGACAGTCGGTGGAGAAGTTTATTTTGATGAATGTTACAACATCAATCCATTAGTAAATGCCTTTTCTGCTGGAATCTTGAAAGCTGGAAAAATTGCTTCTGCTATTTCTTATGGTGTTGGTAATCCTGTATTTATTGTTGGGTCTGCAACGGGTAAAGATGGTATTGGTGGAGCAAGTTTTGCCTCAGAAGATATTTCATCAAAATCATCCGAAAAACTACCTGCTGTACAAGTAGGTGACCCTTTTCAGGAAAAATTATTGTTAGAAGCATCCCTCGAAATCATTGATGCTGACTGTGTAATTGGTATTCAGGACATGGGTGCGGCGGGTATTATTTGTTCAACTTCCGAAATGTCTGCCAAAGGGGAACACGGAATGGAAATTGACTTGTCTAAAGTACCAACTCGCCAACCAAATATGAAGCCATTCGAGATTTTATTGTCTGAATCTCAGGAGCGTATGTTGATTGTAGTTGAAAAAGGGAAAGAGCATATTGCCAAGAAAATATTTGATAAATGGGATTTGAATTGTGAACAAATTGGTGTAGTAACAGACTCAAAACGTTTAAGATTCTATCAGGATGGTGAATTAGTAGCAGACGTTCCTGCCGATGATTTGGTTTTGGGCGGTGGGGCACCAGTCTATCACCGAGAATACCGTGAACCTGCTTATTTCCAGGAATTCAAGAAATTTAAGATTGATAGTATTGCTGATGTTTCAGACAAAGAAGAAATAAAATCTGTTGCAAAACATTTACTTTCTCATCCGAATATTGCTTCTAAAAAATGGATTGCTCAACAATACGATAGTACCATCGGTAGAGCCAATCGCAATACCAATGCTCCTTCTGATGCTGCCGTTGTGCAAGTGCATGGGAGTGAAAAATCAATTGTTATTACAGTGGATTGCAATTCAAGGTATGTAAATGCTGACCCTGAAGAAGGTTGTGCGATTGCGGTAGCAGAAGCTGCCCGCAATATCACTTGTGCAGGTGGAGAACCTGTGGCAATTACAAACTGTCTGAATTTTGGAAACCCTTACGTTCCAGAGGTTTACTGGCAATTTGTGGGAGCAATCAAAGGAATGAAAAAATCTTGTGAAGCCTTCGGAACGCCCGTAACTGGTGGAAACGTAAGTTTCTACAACCAATCATCTGATGAAGGTCCTGTTTTCCCGACACCTACTATTGGAATGTTAGGTCTGATGGAAAAACCAGACAATATGATGACACTGGATTTCAAAGAAGACGGTGATTTGATTTATTTAATTGGCGAAAACAAGAACGATATTAATTCATCAGAGTACTTGTATTCTTACAGAAAAACAAAGGGTTCTCCCGCTCCATATTTTGATATTGAAGCTGAAAAATCGGTTCAAGAAACAGTCAAGAATTTGATTTTGGGAAAAGCCATTCAGTCTGCCCATGATATTTCTGATGGTGGATTGTTTGTTACTTTAGCAGAATCTTCGATGAACCGTCAATTAGGGTTTTCTATCAAATCAGATGTTTCATTACGCCAAGATGCTTTTCTTTTTGGAGAAGCCCAAAGTAGAGTTGTTGTGTCGGTAAGTGGTACACAACAAGAGACATTTGAGAAAATCATGAGCGAAGCCAACGCTCCAGCTAAGTTTTTAGGAAAAGTGACCAAAGAAAATTTTGTCATAGATTCAGAAACAATCATGACTTGCGGAAGTGCGATTGAACTATATGAAGGAACGTTGCCAAGTTATTTGGCGTAGTGATAATTGTTGAAATTTGGACGGTCGGCGTTCCGATTGTTGAATTGTTGAGTATTTTATTCTCAACAACTCGACAATCGGAACGCTGACCGTTCAAAATTCAACAACTCAACAATTAAGAAAAAAAGATGCTCAGTTTTTTCAGAGTCAATGCACTCTACCAGATTTTCAGTTTACTAATTCTCCTGATTGCGTTTCGCATTCCTGTCTATCTGTTTGGCTTGCCTGAACTGATACCAGAATTGCAATGGATGTTGGTTGGAGAACAAATCAATAAAGGGTTTGTGCTTTATGCTGAAATTTGGGATAATACTGCTCCGCTTTCTTCTCTGATTTATGCAGGAATTGATAAAGTTTTGGGGCGTTCACAAGGAGCTTATCAATTGGTAGGTTTGATGTTTGGTGCGTTTCAAGTGATTTATTTTAATGTTACAATTAATAATCGAGATATTTTTCAGAAAAGAAATTATCTCCCAGGATTATTCTATGCCCTATTTTTGAATATTTCGTTTGATTGCTGTACGCTTTCGCCTGCATTAATGGCTACCAGTTTTTTACTTTTGGCATTTGGTACAATTATCAAGCAAATGAATCGATTACAAGCAACTGACGAGGTTTTTGAAATTGGTTTTTACATCGGAATTGCCACACTTTTTCATCCACCAGCAGGAATTTTTATCTTGTGGAGTATTGCATCTTTGATATTTTTTAGTGGTACAACGCTACGCCAACATTCACTCACGATTTTTGGTTTTTTATTCCCATTATTATTGACTGCCTTGTTCTTTTACATTGATGGCAGTTACGATGCCTTTTCCAGAAATTTTATTTCTTCCGTTTTCCAAATTCGTCAGTATAATCTCAATGATTTCAGGGCTTTGCTAATTACCTTAACCATTCCTTTCGCCATAGGAATTTTGGGATTTTTGGGTTTAATCAACGCTACTGGATTTATCAATTTTCAGGTAAGATGCCAACAAACAATGATGCTTTGGGCATTGACAGGTGTAGTTTCTATTGCTCTAATGCCATTTTTAGCACCGATGCAATTCATTCTGTTTGTACCATGTTGGGCATTTTTTACGGTCAATTTTTTCTCAACTTTTCGTAAACCTTGGTTAGGCGAACTGGCATTCTTAGGTATCATGGCAGCAGTGCTTTTGATTAATTATCAAGCTATTTTGCCCTCAAACTCCGCTTCTTTTGGGCAATTAGAGAACCTAAAAATTCAAAAAAGTAAGAATACTAAAATCAAAAGTCAGCGAGTGTTGGTTTTGGGAGATGGCATTGAAGAATATCAACAAAACTACGCCGCTACGCCTTATTTGAATTGGAATTTAGCTCGTTATGAGTTAGAAAATTTAGATAACTATGACCATGTGATAAGTATTCTGAGAAATTTCGAGAAAGATTCTCCTGATATAATTATTGATAAAGTAAATCTTGTACCAAAGCTATTCAAGCGTATTCCTGCTTTAGGTAGAAAATACCGTTTGATTGAAAAAGGTATCTACCAACGGGTTTAGAAGGCTTTTTCTTCCCTTTCCAAAATATCCTCATTTCTTGTTCTTGCCTCGCCTTCTTCCTCACAAGACAGGATAAATCACTATTGCCATCTTTGTAATTTTCGATGAAATTATATTTAATTTCTAATTGCAAAATCAGTTTTAAACAACAAATTGAGATAAACACTATGGCAAAAAATTACATTAAACGTATTTCTCGAGTATTATACAGTTTTCTGTTAATATTCAGTATTGTGGTACAGACCACAGCTCAAGACCGACTGATTACTGGAAAAGTCTCTTCCTCTGAAGATAATTCTGATGTTCCTGGGGCATCAGTTAGAGTAAAAGGTGGCAAAAGTGGCACAACAACAGATGCAACTGGTAATTTCAAAATTAATGCTCCTGCTAATGCAATATTAGTGATTTCTTCAGTAGGGTATGCTTCGCAAGAGGTATCAGTTGGCAATCGCTCAAATGTTAATGTGATGTTAGCAACTGACGCTGCCGCATTGAATGAAGTTATAGTAGTAGGTTATGGTACGCAAAAAGCTAAGAATATCACTACCTCAATCTCGACAGTAACTGCAAAGCAAATTGAAAGTTTACCCATTGTAAGTGTTGAGCAAGCCTTACAAGGACGTACGCCTGGGGTTCAGGTTACTCGTACAAGTGGGGCTCCAGGTTCTGCAATGAACGTACGTGTTCGTGGTGTTGGTTCTGCTGGAGACTCTGACCCAGTTTATGTTGTTGACGGTGTAATTATTGGGGCTGGTGACAATAGCTACGGAGGAAAAAGTGGTCTTTACGCTATTAATCCAAATGATATTGAGTCGATGACGGTATTAAAGGATGCTTCTGCTGCTGCGATTTATGGCTCAAGTGCAGGTAATGGTGTTATCCTGATAACGACAAAACGTGGAAAGACTGGTAAACCAAAAATCTCATTTGATTCGTATTATGGTGTGCAGAATGTATCTAAAAAACTTCCTATGTTGAATGCTCGCCAGTATGCAGAATTGATGCAAGAAGAACGTCTTAATGCTGGGTTAACTTTAGCAGATGTACCAAGTAGTGTAAGAAATCTTAACAGCCTTCCTGCTGACGTTAATTGGCAAGATGCAATTTTCAGAACGGGTTCAATTCAAAGTTATAATTTAAGTGTAAGTGGTGGAAATGAGAATTCCTCTTTCAGTTTGTCTGGAAATATGTACCGAGAAGAAGGTACCCAGTTAAGCACTTGGGCGGATAGAAAATCACTGCGTGCTAATTCAGATTTTAAAGTAAACAAGAGCATTCGTATTGGGGAGTCTTTGATGTTTACTAATGCTGGGAAAAGACAAGAAAGTGCACAGGGGGGAACTTTGGCATTAACAAACGTGCTGAAAATGGGACCAACCGTTCCTATATATGACGATACTTTCATCGGTGGCTTCCGTTCTCCACTCAATGCTACTGACGGTCAAGATGCAAACAATGCCGTAGCTGCTGCGACATTAACTAATAACTTTAATTATGACTGGAGGGTACTCGGAAATATTTTTGCCGAAGTAGATTTGTTCAAAGGTCTTACTTATAAGATACTATACGGTTTAGATTTCAACCATAGCGATGGAGAAAACTATACTGCTGCTTTCCAAGGAGTTGATAAAGTATTCAATGCCAATCAATACCAATTGAGCAAGGGTACTTCTACTGGGCAACAGGTTACGCATACCTTGACTTATGGAACAGCAATCGGACAACATAATATTGACGTATTGGGTGGTTTTGAACGCCGTTGGGGAAAATACAATGGTCTCAATGCACAAACAGGTGGTTTACCAAATGACGTGGTAAAATCAATCGGTGCAGGAAAAGGTAATCCTGGAGCAGGTTCTGATACGCAGGAAAGTGCTATACAATCATATTTTGGTCGTGTTAATTATTCAATGGCGAATAAATACTTCTTGCAAGCAAGTGCCAGATATGATGCCTCTTCTAAATTAGCCAAAGAAAATCAAGGACAGTTATTTCCCGCAGTTTCAGTAGGTTGGAGAATCTCTGCTGAGGATTTCATGAAAGATTTAACCATATTTTCTGATTTGAAGTTAAAGGCTGGTTACGGTGAAATTGGTAATGTAAACTCTCTTGGAAATTACCCTACTGCACTTACACTTAACCAAGCAGCATTTTATAACTTCAATGGAGGTTTAGCACAAGGCTATACTTTATCAAATGCTAATAATCCAAATATCCGTTGGGAAACTGCCAAAACAACTAACATCGGTATTGACGCTGCATTCTTGAATAATAGAATAACATTTACAGCAGAATATTATATCAAAACAACTGATGGTTTGCAGTACTTTAATCCATTTAATCCTCCAAGTACAGGTTTGGGTTCTGCCATTATCAACTTGGGACAGGTTGAAAACAAAGGGTTTGACTTTGGTTTGGGCTATAATAAAAGCGATGGAGACTTCAAATATAGCATCAATGCCAATTTGAGTACGGTAAATAATAAGTTAACAAAATTAGGCGAAAATTTAGGTTTCTTCGGACCTGGCTACTTCTTGTTGGGTGGTGTTACGAGAACCCTTGTGGGTGAGCCTATTGGTTCATTCTATGGATACCAAGTAGAAAAAATCTTTGGTTCAAAAGGTGAAGTTGATGCCGCAAATGCTTTAGGTGATGCGAAAGTGCCTTATCAAGCGGTGAAGACTTCAGCAGGAGATATTAAGTACAAAGATAATAATGCGTCAGGCGAAATTAATGCTGATGACAAAGTTAACTTAGGTTCTCCGATTCCTAATTTCACGTATGGTCTTACTGGAAATGCGTCGTACAAAGGTTTAGACTTTACGATATTCCTTCAAGGAGTACAAGGTAACAAGGTATTGAATGCCGTGAGAAGTTGGACAGAAGGTATGGAAGCTGGTTTCAATGCAAGTGCATCTGTATTAAATCGTTGGACTCCCTCTAATACTGGAGCGACTATTCCGAGAGCAATTTTGGGTGATCCGAACGACAATAAAAGAATGTCTGACCGTTTTATTGAAGATGGCTCATATATGCGTGTAAAGAACGTAACTATTGGCTATACACTTCCGAGAGATTTATTGAAAACTTTAGGAAATATTTCAAATGTTAGGGTTTACGCAACCGCACAGAACTTATTAACGTTTACTAAATATACAGGTTTTGACCCTGAATTGGGTACACAACAAGGTGGTAATCAATCAACTATGGGTATTGATATTGGAAACTATCCACAACCAAAGACATTTATCTTTGGGGTTCAATTCGGTTTTTAAAAATAATAAGATTTGACAACAAACATTTTTAGCAATAAAAAACAATGAACAAGAGAAAAATAATACTATCGTCAGTTTTAGCATCAATGATGCTACTGACACATACAGCTTGTAAAGATGATTTCTTGGATAAGACGAATATTAACGCTATCACTTCGGAATCATTTTATACCAATACCCAAGAAGGAATCTTAGCAGTTAATGCAACTTATGCAGCTCTACAACGCCAAGGATTGTTCCAAAGAAAATACCATTTTGTATTTGATTTGGCTTCTGACGAGTTTGAAGCAACCACAAAAACACAAGGACCTAATCAGCAATTATTTGAATATACTTGGTCTGCTGATCATGAGCATATTTCTTCTATGTGGGAAGATTGGTACAAAGTAATCGCTCGTGCTAATACGTTTTTAGAAAAATCTGTAAAAATCAAAACTACTGGTGACGAAGACAAGAAGTTGTTGAACCGTTTGGTAGCAGAGGCTCGTTTCTTGAGAGGTTTATCGTATTCTAATTTAGCATTGAATTGGGGTGCTGTTCCTTTGCGTTTGGAAACTAATTTAACAGAACCCCAATTGGCAGTAAGTCCAGTAGAAAAAATTTGGGAACAAGCAGAAGCTGACTTGAAATTTGCAGAAGTAAACTTGGCTTCAAAGAAAGATTATGCTGGCAATAATATTGGTAGAGCAACTAAAGGAGCTGCTAAAGCAATTCTGGGTAGAACTTTGATTTATGAGAAAAAATGGGCTGAAGCTGCTGCTAAATTGAAAGAAGTTATTGATTCTGGCGAATATAAATTGTTGGATGATATGCGTAAAAACCATTCTTTTGAAGGAAATAATAGCGATGAGGGTATCTTTGAGGTTCAGTTTGCAGATAACCTAAATCAGGTTGGTTCTAATGGTGCTTGGAGTGTTGATGACGCTGGGGCAACAAGCTGGGGTGGTAACTGCGAAGGCTCTTTCCGTTCGATTGAATACGGTGTTGAAGGTCATGCTTTTTACAATTCAAGACCAAGTAAATTGTTGATTGCTACTTTCGAGAAAGACGATCCTCGTATCGAAACTACGATGTTTGGACCAAAAAGTAAATTGTTTTTATCAGCTGATAATCCTGACTACAATAAAGACAATTCTTATGAGCCAATTTTCAAACGTTCGGGCTATGCTTGGAAGAAATATCAAAGCGATAATTTAGTAAAATACAACAATAACGAACCTGCAGCTGGTGGAATTAATCACAGAGTAATCCGTTTGGGAGATGTTTATTTGCTGTATGCAGAAGCACTGATTAATACTGGTAATGCCTCTGGTGGTTTGGAATATATCAATAGAATCCGTCGCCGTGCTGATCCATCTGGAAAAATCTTGGCTGACCGTAAAGATGCAGCTAAGGCATTGGAGTTCTTGAAATCGGAGCGTAATATCGAAATGGCTGGCGAGCAAAGCCGTAGAATTGACGTAGTTCGTTGGGGAGATGGTGTGAAAGTTTTTGGTTCTAAATTCGTACCAGGAAAGCATGAAATTTTCCCAATTCCACAAGCAGAATTAAATAGTAATGCTTTAGTGAAACAAAATAAAGGATATTAAGAAGTAGCTTTAGGCAATTGGCTATAAGCGATTGGCTTTAAAATCAGACAATTAAATTGTCGATTATTAAATAACAACTACTTAATGCTTAGTAATTTTTCAAAAAAAACAGTAGTTTAGACTTTGTACTAACTACTGTTTTTTTTGTTTGTGATATTGAAGCTATTTAAAAAATACCAACCGTGAAATCAAAAACTTTATCTTTATCCATTATATTTTCAGCTTTAATTTTCCAGAGTTGTAAAGATGATAATATACTTTTTCAAAAATTATCTTCCTCTGAAACAGGTATCGACTTTGCAAATACCATAACAGAAAGTGATTCCTTGAATGTCTTTAATTTTGAATACATCTACAACGGTGGTGGTTTAGGTATCGGAGATTTTAATGGTGATGGTTTTCAGGATGTATATTTTGCAGGAAATCAGGTTTCGAGTAAACTCTACATCAATAAAGGTACGTCTTTGCAGTTTGAAGATGTTACTCAGCAAAGCAAAACTAATACCCAAACTTGGTGTACGGGTGTGTCTGTGATTGATATTAACCAAGATGGAAAGTTAGATGTTTATCTTTCTACAATTCATCCTAAAAAAGACAAAAAAGTTCCGAATTTGCTGTTCATCAATCAGGGAAATAATAAAAATGGAGTTCCTATTTTTGTTGAATCTGCCCAAAAAGTAGGTTTGGCAGATTCGAGTTATGCTACACAAATGGCTTTTTTGGATTATGACCTCGACGGTGACCTTGATGCCTATTTACTGACCAACGCTTTAGAATCTTTTAGCAGAAATAATGTTCGCCCGAAAGAACATAATACGTCATCGAAAAGTATTGATAAATTTTTCAGAAACGATGGAAATGGAGCGGATGGATTACCAATTTTCAAGAATGTAAGTAAAGAAGTAGGCATCACCGAAGAAGGTTGGGGACTTGGAATTTGTGTAAAAGACATTAATAGAGACGGTTATCCAGATGTTTATGTTGCCAATGATTTCCTTTCCAATGATTTACTCTACATCAACAATCGCAACGGCACATTTACCAATAAAATTTCTGAATACCTTCGGCATCAGTCGCATAACAGCATGGGGATTGATATTGCAGATTTTAACAATGATGGTTTCGAGGATATTTCCGTGATGGACATGATGCCTGACGATAACCTCAGACAAAAAAATATGTTCGGTTCTGTCTCTTATGATGCCTACGACCGTGCCATCACGATGGGCTATGAACCCCAGTTTGTCCGAAATATGCTTCAACTCAATAATGGTAATGGTTCGTTTAGTGACATTGGGTATTTGGCAGGAACAAATGCTACGGATTGGTCGTGGAGTACACTTTTTGCAGATTTTGACAATGACGGCTGGCGAGATTTACTCATCACGAATGGCTACCGAAAAGACGTAACCGACCTTGATTTTATTACTTACCAAAGCGAATTGAAAATGTTTGGGAGTGACACAGAAAAGCTAAAAAAGCTCCGTGACGAAGCCGAAAAAATGGCGGAAGTAAAGAAGTCTAATTTTCTTTTCCATAATAATAAAGATTTAACTTTTACGGACAAAGCCAAAGATTGGGGGCTATCTGAACCATCGTTCAGTAATGGGGCGGCTTATGCGGATTTTGACAATGACGGAGATTTGGATTTAGTCATGAATAATATCAACGACAAAGCCTTTGTCTATAAAAATACTTTGAATGACACAAAAGAGAGCAAAAAAAATGATTATCTCAGAATCAAATTTGAAGGAAATGAAGGAAACCGAGATGGTTTGGGAGCAAAAGTTGAAGTTTTTTACGAAGGGAAAAAACAATTTGCCGAACACACTAATCAGCGTGGGTATGTGTCGAGTGTAGAGCCGATTATGCACATAGGACTGGGGGAAAACACAGTGATTGATAGTTTAAAAATATCATGGCAAAGTGGTAAAAGTCAGATACTTACCAATATAAAAACTAATCAAATTTTAGTAATTCAAGAAAAAAATGCTTTGTTGAATCAAGAAAATATTCCATTGAATACTACGATTTTCGAGGAAGTTTCGGCACAACACAACATCAATATTCGACACGAAGAAAACCTTTTTGTGGATTTCAAAAATCAGCCTTGTTTGCCTCATAAACATTCTCAGGCAGGACCTGGTCTTGCCGTTGGGGATGTCAACGGAGATGGTCTGGACGATTTTTATATGGGAACTTCGTACCGAAATAATGGTAAAATTTATTTGCAAACACCCGATGGCAAGTTTAAACCTTCAGAGATTTATCATGACAAAGAACCAAAAATTCAAGAAGATTTGGGTGTACTTTTCTTTGATGCTGACGGTGATAAAGATTTAGATTTTTACGCCGTAAGTGGCGGAACTGAGTTCGGTATTGGCTCGCAATCTTACCAAGACAGGTTGTATAAAAATGATGGAAAAGGACATTTTCAGCATGATTTGAACGCCCTACCTTCCACAGTTGCGAGTGGCGGAGTGGTTACGGCTGCGGATTTTGATAAAGATGGAGATTTAGATTTATTCGTTGGAGGTAGAATTGTAGCTGGACGATACCCAGAGATTCCAGAAAGCTATTTGTTGCAAAATGATGGGAAAGGCAATTTTAAAAATATTACGCCTGATGCCCTTAAAAAAGTAGGACTAATTACGGCTGCACTTTGGACAGACTATGACAATGACAATGACCCAGACTTGATTCTGACAGGAGAATGGATGCCAATTTTGATTTTTGATAATAAAAATGGGCAGTTATCAGAAAATATTAATTCAAATTTAAAGTCTAAAATTGGTTGGTGGAATAGCTTGACTGGGGCGGATTTCGACAATGACGGAGACATAGATTATGTGGCTGGGAATTTAGGACTTAATTCAAAATACAAAGCAACAGACGCACAACCCGTTACGATTTACGCCAAAGATTATGACCAAAACGGAATGTTAGACCCTTTGATGAGCCATTATATTCAAGGAAAAGAGTTCTTGACGCACCCACGCATGACATTGGTTGACCAATTGGTTGCGATGCGGAGATTATTGCCGACTTTCAAAGATTATGGAAAAATGGGGGTTGAAGATATTCTGAAAGAAGGAGATTTAAAAGGGGCTAATATCATCAAAGCCAATTATTTCCAGTCGGCTTACATCGAAAACAAAGGAAAAGGGAATTTTGAAATAAAACCTTTACCGATGGAAGCCCAATTTGCCCCAACTTTTGGGCTTTGTGCCAAAGATGTTGACCAAGACGGAAATTTAGACCTAATGACGGTTGGTAATTCCTATGCAACAGAAGTACTAACGGGTAGATACGATGCAGGAATTGGGAACTATTTGAAGGGAGACGGCAAAGGAAATTTCAAGAATATCGCTATAAATCAAAGCGGTTTTTTTGTAAATGGTGACGCCAAAGCTATGGCGGAAATCAGGCTAAAAAATGGAGAAAACTTAGTTTTAGTCACCAGAAATAATGATATGATGCTGGCTTTCAGGCAAAAAAGTAGTGTAAAAACTCATACCAAAAACCCGAAACGAAAAGAAGAAACTTATTATGGTTCGGGGTATTTGTCGCAGAGTAGCGTGCGGAAAAACTGAGAAGTTGCAAAAAAATAAACTTAGAGGGTTAGAGTTTTAGAGAAAGTATTACGCAATATTTGACATAAGGAACTGGAATTAAATAACTTATCCAGCTTTACTTACTCTTTTTGTATCACTTTTCGTTAGGAAAATCCTCATTTAGCGATGCTAAATTGCGGTTTTCCTGCCTCAATTGATACAAAAATAGCCACCTAAAACTTGGATAACTTATTTAATTCCCGTTCCTAAGTAGTTAAGGAACGGTAAAACAATAACTTCATTTCATTTTATAGACCTCAGCCCCAGCCAAGAGGAAACACCCAACGCCAAAATCATCGAAGTTGGGGATTTTTTCAAATGATAAAGGTTGTCCATCTTTGGGTTCTTTGCCTGTACCTTGTACATAGCCCAAGAATCCATTTGGATGTAAACAATCTTTTATCAAACCGTTCATGGCTTTTGTAATGATTGGGTTAAAAGTTTTCTTTTTCAATAAACCCTTATTTACGCCCCAAGCCATGCCATAAGTAAATAAAGCTGTACCCGTTAATTCTTTCCCACCAAAATCTGTTTCGTCGATAAGACTCACGTTCCAGAAACCGTCTGTTCTTTGTAGAGAAGACAAGGCAATCATCATTTCTAAATAGGTTTTTTCGTATTCTGCCCGATGAGGAGCATTTTTTGGCATAATATCCAATACCCGAACTAAAGCTGCCACTACCCAGCCATTCCCACGTGACCAATAGCAATTTTTACCCGAAGGCGTAGCAAAAGGTGGGTCAAAATCTTTATCTCTGTACCAAAGTTTTTCCGTAGGATTATATAGACCATTGTCGCCCTGTACGGTTTTAGTGTGAACATACATTTCATACATTTTTTCAAAATAGCGGTCGTCTTTATAGATTACACCTAATTGTGCAAAAACGGGCATAGCCATTTGTAGGGCATCAATCCAAGTCCAATCATCTTTTTTTTCGCTATTAACCATATTATCCATGCACTCTTTTATGTCTTTGATTCGCTCTGGTTTTGGGTCAATCAAATACAAATCCATATAAGTTTGTCCACAGCATTGGTCGTCTCCATTTCGAGTTTTTGTGCCATTCCGAAGCCCCCATTTATGTGCTTCTCCCCAAGTGGTTGCATAATCATAGTAGCGTTTTTGTTTATCAATTTTATAAAGTGCCATGAGTCCCTCATAATAAACTCCACGAGTCCAGATATTACTCGGACGAGTTTTATCTGCTGCCCAAATGGGCTTACTTACATCAGACCATTCGTTCATGAAATAGTCATTGGCTGATGTTAGGGCTTTCAGTAAATCAGGTTTACTCGGAAGTTTCTGTCCATCAGATGGGTAGCTATTTACTAAGCCAAAAATCAATAAGAATACGATTATTTTCTGCATCTTTCGTTTAGGATTTACTTTTTCAACAATTGTACAGAGCTGTCGTTTATCTCGAACTTATTGGTTTTCAATAAGTTAATTATTTCTGAACCCGCCAAAATCACAGGACCATAACCATGTGCTGCAAAAGGACTGATAGGACGGTGATAATAAAATGCAGGGTCAAAAGCCATACCCGTACCTACACAAGTGCCTTCCACTTGTCCCTTTTCGTTTACTTTGGTCGAGATAGCATTCCAGCCCAACAATACCATTGGTGCGTAGGCAAGTGAATCTATCCAACCTCGATTAATGGCTCTGGCAATGGCAAAAGTATAGATGGCAGTTGCGGAGGTTTCGAGATAAGAATCCTCTTTGTCGAGTAATTGATGCCAAAAACCAGAACCAGATTGATAACTCGCCAAACCTTTTACATGAGCGTTCAATAAAGTCAAAATCTCAGGACGAGTAGGGTGCTTTTCGGGTAAAACTTCTAATAATTCTACTATGGTCATCACTGCCCAACCGTTGGCTCTTGCCCAATGAAACTGAGGGTGTTCGGTCATGTTTTCTACCCAACCGTGCATAAAAACGTTCTTCTCTTGGTTGAACATCCTTCTGGCATACAACAATACTTGCTTAGTGGCTTCGTCGTAATATTTTTGTTCACCAGTGAGTTTCCCCATTTGGGCTAATGCAGGAATTGCCATAAATAAATCATCTAACCAAAGGGTATTGGCTTGCGGACGATTTCTTGCTAAAGTGCCATCTTTTAGGCGGTGTTCTTTATTGAGAATATAGTCGATATGGACATCAATCAAAGGGCGGAGATTGGCTTTAGTACCTTCACGAGTAGCTTTTATCATGGCTGCACACATAGCTCCGCAGTCGTCCAAAGCGTGTGGTGTGAGTAATCCTTTCAGTGGACTTTTTGTACCCCAATCGGCGTGTGTTTCATTCGTTTTTTGGAAAAATGGGGCAGAATTAGCAATGAATTGTAGTCTTTTCTCAGCATATTCTTTGAAACGAACATCGCCCGTTGCTTGACTCGCCAATAACATCGCTCCATAAGTAACACCCCATTCGTAGCTCACGAGTCTGAAATCTCCTTTTTTCAAAGCAGTATTTTCATCAATTTTCGATAAATCATAGAGGCTTTCTCCCGTTTTGGTATTCACAAATTCGGTGGGTGTTACTTCGCTGAGGTAGCCATGAATTTTATCTAAAACCACTTTTATTTCTTCCGTTTTAGGAATCCCATAAGGAACAGGGTAATCTGGTTTTAGCAAGTGTAATGGCGTATTTGAATCATTGGCGTTAGTAACATTGCGTTGTGCAAAGACTGAGACGTTGGTTAAAAGTAGCAGTAAGATTAAGTGGTTTTTCATTTTCAATTTGGGTTTTAATCAAAAGTAAAAAAATGGCTAAAAAAAACTGTCATCGACCGTGATATATTCACAAAAAAAGGTCAGAAGTGCTCTGACCTTTTGGGAGTATTTTTACAGAAAATGATTTTGTAAAAAGGAGTGAGGATTCACTAAAACCCTCACTCGCTTACACTCTAATTAAACCATTATCCAATTTTTATTATTCTTTATTTCGGACGACCACCGCCTGGTGCTGGGGTTGCTGCTGGTGCTGCACCGCCACCTTGTTGACCGCCGCCGCCGCCACCTTCGCCGCCTTCTTTTAGGTCATCATTATTGACAGATTTTTTCTTTTTACGAGAATCAGTAAAGGTCATTTTTCCGATTCGGTAACTAAAGTTGATTTTAAAGTTTAGGTTTTGAAGCGTTGTTACACTTTTCTGATTTAAAATTGGCGATGTTAACTCATTACGAATTTTGAATCCGTTGGGTGTGAAAAAATTCTCGAAACCAAAGCCAAGACTTCCTTTTTTGTCTTTGAAATCTTTCTTCAAACTCAAACTGTAAATTCCCATACCGCCCTGATAACCTTGGAGTTGTACTTGCGTAGAACGCATAAATCCGAAGACCTGTAAACCCCAGTTGTTACCTAAAGTATAACTACCAAATGCCCTGAAATTGGCTACCCAACCTGTGTTTGAGGCACTGAAATTAGGATTTGGATTATTGTTTCTTAGGGAAGCATAATATACATCTCCACCCAAACCGAGCATAAATTTATTAGAAAGGTTAATATTCCCGAAGGCATTAAAACCATAAGCATCCTGATTACCAATGTTTTGATACGTGGTTCTCAGGGTATCTCGCCCGATTACGTCACGTACACTTTCGATTGCATCCGTTGTGTTACGCATGAAAGTTGAAAGCGTAAGAAAAGTATTTTTGAAAAAAGTATTCAGTGTCAATTCAAAATTATTGGTATATTCTGGACTCAATTCTGGATTTCCGTAAGAAATATTCAATGGATTTGCTGCATTGATATTTGGGTTCAAGAACTGAATTGAAGGACGTTGAATTCTACGATTGTAGGCAGCTTTGAGAGTACTACCACCTTTGAGTTTTTTAGAAATGTTAATGCTTGGCACCCACACACCATAAGACGGAATTGTGAGGGCTTTGTCCCCTTTAAAATTCGCTGTAATGTCTGTGAATTCGTACCTAAGCCCTGTTTTTAGGGTATAAGTTTTGCTTAAAGTAGAAGTCCAAGAGCCATAAGTTCCCATAATGTTTTGGTTATAATCAAACACATTAGAAGGCGTTGCAGCGTTACTGATTGGCAAATACGGGGCATCACTTCCTTTGGCGAAGAAATACTGGAAGTCACTATTTACTTGTCTGAAAATCCCTTTCACCCCAAATTCTACTAATTGCTTTTTGCCAATTGGTGTTTGGTAGTCAGACTGAACAGTTACTTCTTGGTTGTAGCTCTGATTTTCATTTTTCAGTCTGCTAATTACATTAAAAGTATTAATGTCCAAGTTGCTGTTAATGAAATCATTAGTTCTATTATTGCGACTATATTGTGTCGAAAACGAAAGTTCTTGTTGTGGTTTTTTGAAAGTATGCGTATAGTCAACATTCAAATCAACGTTTCCTGAAAGGTCAGCAATATCAACATCACGAACGTTTGAACTCAAAAGGGTTGAACCAGAAAAACGTTGATTCAACATTCTGTCTTGGTAATTATGCCCATTTCTTACTCCAAATCTCGCCGAAGCCGAAACAGTATTGGTTTTATTAATGTCCCAGTCCCAACCTAATTGATAATTTCCCCAAAGTCCCTGATTACGAGTATCCGCTTTTTGGGTATTAAAAGTTTTACTTCCGTCAGAATTGGCTGTTACTTGTTCATTATAAAAATCCCCGTAAACGTTGTAGTTAGCTCTACCATGTCCGCCCAAAGAGAAGCCCATATTTCCTTTTCTGTAATTTCCATTCAGTCCTAAATTTCCACCTCTGATTCCCACTGAAGTATCCATATTAAGTGTAAGCCCTTGAAGATTATTTTTCTTTGTGATGATATTGATAATCCCAGCCGAACCTTCTGCATCATATCTGGCAGACGGCGACGTGATAACCTCCACAGTTTTAATCATATCAGCAGGAATTTGCTTGAGGGCATCCGCCACACTTGAAGCCACAATTGTAGAAGGTTTGTTATTAATCAAAACCTTAATATTCTGGCTTCCACGGAGGGAAACATTTCCGTCTAAATCTACCGAAAGCATGGGTACTTTTCTTAGTACATCAGAAGCATCACCGCCTTTGCTGGTGGCGTCACGGTCTGCATTATAGACCAAACGGTCAACTTTATCTTCAATGATTGACTTTTGTCCTTCTACGGTTACTTCCTGCAAAACTCTGTTATCAAGTGTTAATTTGATAACACTAAGGTCGATTTCATCATTTTTATTAATGATTTTTACTTCATCAATCGTAGCATTTTTATAGCCCATGAATGAAACTACTACTTTGTATTCGCCAACAGGGACACGAGTGATACTGAATTTCCCAACGACATCACAGATAGCACCATCAACAGGCTTATTTGTTGCTTTATTGATGAGGGCAATGCTGGCAAATTCGATAGCTTTGGTATTAGAAGAATCAATGACATAACCAGAGATTTTTCCAGAACCTTTTGGCGTAGCCTGAGCAGTCCCAGGAATAGCAGCATTTTCTTTGTTACGTCTGCCACCGTCCATACCACCCATCATCGGGAATTGAGCCAAAATGCTAGTGGAGAGTAATAAACAGAAAGTTCCGAGTAGTAATAATTTTTTCATGGTATAAAATGCTTGTACGTTGTGATAGATATAATCAATAACCTATTTTTTCACTAAAGGTTTATTTCAGAAAAGTTTAAACAGATTCAATAATATATCTATTTCAAAACAAAGTTGTATCATTAATAAATACCAAACTAATACAATTAGACAAGACGGACGATTTACTTGATGAAAAGGACTTTTTAAAGGTTTTAAGGTATTTGGGAAGATTTTTTCCTTTTCAAATAATCAGCCTAAACTTAGTCAATATCATTGAATAGTACTATTTTGAAAATAAGCATCTAATGCAAAAAAGCCCTTCTAAAGAATTTTAGAAGGGCTTTTTTGTTGTACAAGGAATTCATAAAAAACAATGGAATTCTACTTCAAAACATAATCCAAAACGATGGTTTTTAGTATTACTTCTTCTGGTTTCTTACTTTCTGGAAAACCGTAATTCAAATCATACTCTTTGGTTTTGTACTTGTAAAAAAGTTCTCTATCTGCCAATTGGCTGGGGTTCGGAATGCCCAGTTCTGGTTGTGCAGTATGCCAAGACATGACATCTTTTTGAGTTATTCTCTGGCTTTCGGCAAGGGTCAAAATCAGGATACATCTTTTGCCAGATTGCTTGGTATTGGGTTCACGGTATTCTACCTTTTTGAGCAAACTTATTGCTTCTGGGTTTATCACTGCGATAGACTCATAAATGGTATAAAATTTATTAGAAGACGCTTCGTCTTTCCCGAATTTTGCACCTGTCAGTTTGCTGATATAGTCTCGGTCAGCAATGCGGTCTGCCAAAATTTTAGTAATTAGATTCACTAAGTATTGGCGTTCTTTTATTAAATATTCAGTAGCATCCATAGCTTTTTTGACTGGTTTTGTTTGTTTCGAGCAGAAACTGATGCTCAAGATTATACAAATTGATAAAAGTATTTTGTTCATGATTCTATTTTTTAGGGAGTAGGCGGGTGAGCATCATAATGATCCCCGTATGCTTTGCCATAATACTCCCGATAAGTATGGGTTACGTCATTACTCGGATGTTCATTATCTGCAAAGGTATCTCCAATTTCTCTTCTTGCCCTCTGGCGGTCGCCGTGAGTTTGATAATCCTGATATGATTGTAGATAGGCAGGAGTTTGTGTTCCCGCAATGCCTATATCTTCTCCGCCATTATTGAGAATTTCTTGCCTCACTTGGGCATTTGTTAGGGTTGCTTCGCCTTCATCATCTAAGTTTCTTTGGGTATTTTGGCTAACGTATTGGTCTCTGGTAAGCCCTGTTGTAGGTACTTCCGGAGGTAAAGTGTACATAGCATGACCACTCTCGTGTGACAAAGACTGAACTAATGAAGCAGGATTTCCACGCTGATTCGGGTCAACAGTAATAACTTTTGTGTTTCTGTCTGCCGTTGTTCCTGCACCTGCTACACCATATTGTACTTTCCAGCCTTGTTCTTGCAATGTAGCAAGATTTTGTGTCAAAGTTGGAGACTTTGCAATCAAATCTGCCACTGCTGGGTCTGATAGCGGAGAATCTCCAGGGAGACTTAAACCTGCTATTGTTGCATCAAGTCCACCAAGCCCACCAGTCATCATGTTCATAGAAACCCCACCTATCAAGACAGTCGGCATTCCGCCCACGATAATTCCGCCATGTGCAGTATTGTCGCTCATTCTTGAAGCGGGTCTTCCGCCAATCAAAACTCCTATTGAACCCGCCACAATTACATCGGGTGGACCAACGCATATACACATTGTACCCACGACGGCTGCTGGTAAACTGCCAATTAAGACATTAGGCACACCAATCAAAATTGGTCCTCCTACATGAGGAATCGTCCCTAACACTACTGGTGTTTGCATTGGACAAGTGTGCATATCGGTTGTGCGTGCTGCTGGAAATCCCATAGTATTTTTAGATAAAATGATATTTAACTATCTGATAATGAGTGGCTTGTTAAAATTAGTATAAATATCTGTTTATCCTTCATCATATTTAGTTTATGGTAATTTGAATGAGTAAACGGTAAAAGCCCCCTAACAAAAATATGCAGAACTATAAAGAATTTATTGTTAGACAAAATAATCCGCAAAACCTCACCCCCGACCCCTCTCCAATTCCATTGTGGCTACTGAGCTACGGTTTATACACAAGTTTTTCTGGTTCATATTCTTCTAAATAAATGAGCAAAAAACTGGGTAAAGTTGTTAGTTTTTCTCTAAAAATAACCATTTAACCTCATCCCCCAACCCCTTCTCCAATTCCATTGTGGCTACTGAGAAGGGGAGCATTTGGCGAGACTAACTAACTTATTATCAAATACTTATAGACTTGTGTATAAACCGTAGCTCCTGCTGAGAGGGAAGCTATTTGACCGAGGTTAGCTCCCCTCTCAGCAGGAGAGGGGTGGGGGTGAGGTTTTTGTATCAAGAAATAAATCAAAAAATATTTGCATTTATCATTTCAAATACACTATATTTGTAGTGTACTATTTATCTATTACACTAAAGCAAATAATCATGATACAAATTCAAAATCTATCTTTTGATTATGGAAAACGAAAAACAGTTTTCCGAAATCTCAACCTGACGCTCACTGAAGGCAATGTTTATGGATTATTGGGGCGAAACGGTGCTGGGAAATCCAGTCTGTTACGCAACATGGCGGGCTTGCTTTTTCCAACGTCGGGTACGTGTGTCGTGAATGGACATAATGCCCAAGACCGTCTGCCTTCTTTCCTACAAGACCTTTATTTTTTGCCCGAAGAATTCCACACGCCACCCGTAAAGATTAAGGAGTTCGTGGATATTTATGCTCCGTTTTACCCAAATTTTTCTCGGAAACAGTTCTTGGAATACCTCGAAGAATTTCAACTGTCTGATAATGAGAAATTTACGGAGTTATCTTTGGGGCAAAAGAAAAAAGCCCTGATTGGTTTTGCACTTTCGACTAATACAAAAGTTTTGTTGATGGATGAACCAACCAATGGTTTGGATATTCCTTCTAAAAGTCAGTTCAGGAAAATTATTGCCAATGTTGCCACCGACGAACGCATCATTGTTATTTCTACTCACCAAGTGCGTGATTTGGAATCTTTGATTGATCCAATCATTATTTTGGACAATTCAGAAGTTTTATTAAATGCAAGTACCGAGAAAATTGCAGAAAAACTATGCTTCAAAAATGTCTCGACTGTGACAAATCACGAAGCAGTTTTGTATTCAGAACATTCAATACGGGGCTTTTCAGTCGTAACACAAAACACTGATAATGAGGAATCTAAGGCAGATTTGGAATTACTTTTCAACGCCACCCTCACGAACCAAGCACAGATAAAAAGGATTTTTGAATAGTTTTTTGGAAGACATTCACTCATTCTATCATTCAACACTCAATCATTGAACAATATGAACAATACATTTAATTTCAATCGTTTTTCCTTGCTCATAAAGCGGCAATGGGTCGAAAACAAAAAACTTTTTTTGATGGCGAGCGGAATTCTCTTGGGGCTTGGCTCGGTTTTTTACCTATTATTATCCAATTGGAGAATCGGAAACATAGATGATGGTATCCAAGGAGTTACTTTCATGACAGGAATATTTATTGGAGGTACTTTATTTACGAATTACATCTTCAAAGATTTTGCTGACAAAAATAGCTCTACCAGTTTTCTATTAACACCTGCCTCACATTTTGAAAAACTGTTAAGTGGCAGTTTTTACAGTTTGATAATTTTCCCATTAGTATTCATGGCTTTATTTTTTCTGATGGATTATTTTTTTATAACTATGGCAAATACAATTCATCAGGATTTAAGTGTTACCAAAAATTTAGAAATACCAGAATGGGAGAAAAATACCTCATTTTTCAGCCAGTTATCCGAAAAATCAGATGTATTCATAGGACCAATCTTGGGAAGTTGGTTTATTACACAGGCATTTATGGTGCTGGGTACAATTACTTTTTCAAGATGGGCATATATCAAAACAGGTTTTGTTGGTTTTGCTATTATGTTAGTGGTTGGCATTATTTCAAATTATGTTTTTGATGGAATGATAAGTGGTTTAGCAGAACAAGCAGAATCTAATAATATTCTTTATCCGAAAATAATGCCTACTGTAGAGATTCTGAGAGATATTACAATCTTCATTTTAAAATACATTTTCACACCACTATTGCTACTAATTGCATATTTCAAACTCAAAGAAAAACAAGTATAAAACGATGGAATTTAGAGATAATAAAGCAATATACCTCCAAATAGCCGAGTTTATTTGTGAGCGTATCCTGCTAAAACAGTGGGCGGTGGGCGATAAAATTCCGTCCGTTCGTGAGTTAGCAGTTCAGTTAGAAGTTAATCCCAATACAGTGATGAGAACCTTTGAATTTCTTCAGCAAAAAGACATTATTTTCACGAAAAGAGGCATGGGCTATTTCGTTGCTGATGATGCCGAGAATAAGGTAAAAACTTTCCGAAAAGATGATTTTCTCCAGAATGATTTACCCGTTTTCTTCAAAAACATTCAGTTATTAGAAATTGATTTTGAAGAACTGAAAGGAAGGTTTGAGGAGTACAAGGGATAGTT
>JAAFJL010000219.1 GCA_013298865.1 Cytophagales bacterium
TGGCTTACCTTCTTCTGGAATAACGATGCCTGGTGATTTATCAGGGAATATTTTAGCGGCTTCAAATTATATTAAATCATCTGGAAGCATAAACCAATTAGTAGGAAATCTTGCTGTAACATACAGTATCAATAAAGATTTGGTATTAAGGGCTTTGGGAGGATTAGATTATCGTTTGTTATCAAGTTCATTTTTCGGAGACCCACGTTTGGCAGATTATAACGCAGTACGGGGTTCATTGTCAGAAGCTAATAACAATAACTTGAATTATACTGCGAATACTACCTTGAATTATGGTAAAACTTTTGGGGCAAATCATAATGTTAAAGTGTTAGTTGGAGCAGAATATCGTTCAGAAGTAAATACTGGTTCAAGTTTTAATGCCAACGGTTTCCCGACACCAGAATTGAATACTGCCAACGCTGCAGCTGAACCGTCATCTGTTGGAGGTTTTTGGAGTGCGGCTAAAAATGCTGGCGTATTTACAAATATTAGCTATGATTTTTCTAAGAAATATTTGTTGAGTTTCGTGGGAAGATATGATGGTTCTTCGAGATTTGGTGGAAATAATCAATGGGGCTTCTTTCCGTCTGTTTCAGCAAAATGGAACATCATGGAAGAGAATTTCTTAAAAAGTAGTTCAACCGTAAGTGATTTAGGCTTACGTTTTAGCTATGGTTCAACTGGTAATAGTCAAATTGGAAACTTTGCTTCTCGTCGTCTATATGGTTTAGGTGATGTTTATCAAGGGTTTTCATCAATTTCTCCAAGTCAATTAGGAAATCCAAACCTTCGCTGGGAAAGAAACGTAACTTTAAACTTAGGACTTGACTACGGTTTCTTTGGAGGTAAAGTAAAAGGAAGTATTGATTTATTTGATAGAACAAGTAAAGATTTATTACTTTCTCGTTCAATTCCATTAACTAATGGCTTTGTTGATGCTAATGGTGCAAGTTTTATTACTGAAAATATTGGGGAAGTAGTGAATAGAGGTTTTGAGTTCGGAATCAATACCATCAACGTTGACAAAGGAGGCTTTAAGTGGACGACAGATTTTAACCTTACCTTCTTAGACAATAAAGTTACCAAATTGTATGAGGATCAAGACGTATTGCCTGGCAACTTATCAATCCGTGTTGGTTATCCAATTGGTACAAACGTTGGTGTTCCTTTTGCGGGAGTTAATCCTGCCAATGGAAGACCAATGTGGTATGATTTGAAGGACAATATCAGTTATTTAGTTAGAACGGCTGACCAAAGACCACTTGGTCACTCATTACTTACCAAAAACTTTGGTGGATTAACCAATACATTTACTTACAAAGGAATTGAACTTTCAGCATTTATTCAATCTGATTTTGGACGAGTTTTACCAAATACCCAAGAATTTAGATTAGCAGACAATGCAGGAGCTTTGCGTAATGGATTAGCATACTATTGGAACAATCGTTGGACAACTCCAGGGCAAATTACGGATGTTCCTCGTCCTGCAAACACAAGAGTTGAGATTCCAAGTCGAATTTCTTCGTATCAGTCACTGACCCGTTTTTATCAGGACGCCTCATATATTCGTCTAAAGCAAGTGAATGTGTCGTATAATTTACCGAATAAAATGGTAAATAAAATAGGTTTCCAAAGCGTAAGACTTTATGCACAAGCTATTAATTTATTGACTTGGACAAAATGGACTGGTTTCGATCCAGAATTTACTGAATTAACAGCAGGAACAAGTAATCAAGGTGTGATTCCACAAGCTCGTAATTATACTTTTGGAATTCAAATTGGTTTATAACTCTATAATTTTAGAAAAGACATGAATAAAATAATCAAATATACAGTACTCATTTTTGCAATCATCACGATGAGTTGCAAAGATTTATTAGAAGTAACTCCAAGACAATCGCTCGATACTGCGGTAGCACTTAATTCACAAGATGGTATCAATGCGGCCGTTGCAAGTGCTTATGCAAATCTAAAAGGTACGACAATTTATGGAAGAGATTTATTAGCCATTGCAGAATGTTTAAGTGATAATGTAAGAGTTATTGATCGTGCAGGTGGACGTTTTGTGAATGAAGGACAAAATGTAATTAATAATCACTTAGGTGGTTGGGCAAGGTATTATAGAACAATCAATGAAACAAATTTGATTTTGAAAGCTTTGCCTTCAAGTACTTTTACACAAGTTCAAAAAGATGGTATTGAAGGTGAGATGAAATTTTTGAGAGCTTTAATGTATTTCAATCTTTCGAGAGTTTATGCGTACGAACCAAAAGTGATTGTTGCACAGGTGAATAAAGGTGGAGTTCCTTTACTTTTAGAAGGTGTGGACTCACCGTCTCAAATATCTTTCCCTGAACGTGCTTCTGTGGCAGATGTTTATGCACAGATTTATAAGGATTTAACAGACGCAGTGGCAAAAACGCCTGTTGCTGGTGGTCCAAATAAAGCTACAAAAGCTGCTGCGAATGCCCTTTTTGCCAGAGTAGCCTTGTACAATCAGGATTATGAAAATGCTGTAAAATATGCTACGGATGCTTTGGCAGGTGGTGTAGGTCGTTTTGTTGGAAATAATGAATATGTTGCTGCTTGGCGTTCAAATTCAAATCCAGAATCAATTTTTGAAGTTCTTTTTCAAACTCGTCAGGAATCTTTAGGTGTAAATGATGCCTTGCAATCGGCTTACACATCTATTGGCTCAGTTTCTCAGGCTTCGGCTTTGGCGGCAAGTCGCCCGACCCCTCTACCTGTTGCCAATGGTTGGGGTGCCGTTGTACCAACTACCCCGTTTCTTGCCCTAAATGTTGCCACTGATGTAAGAAGAGGTTTGTACCAAGACGGATTGAATCGTAGTGGAGTTGTTGCGTCAGAATGTACAAAGTTTCTGGGTAAGTCTGGAGTTGTGTATATGGATAATGTACCTGTAATACGTGTTTCTGAAATGTACTTAATCCGTGCGGAAGCAAATGCGAGACTGGCTACTCCTAATTTGACGGCTGCTTTAGCGGACATCAATATTATCAGAGTTAGAGCAGGCTTAGCAGCGTCAACTGCATCAACACAAGCTGCTGTAATTACTGAAATGGAAACTCAAAGAAGATTAGAGTTGGCTTTTGAAGGACATCGTTGGTTTGATTTGAAGCGTTGGGGTAGAGATGTTATCAAAACAACTGGAAACGTTGCTTATGGTGATACTCGTACGATTGCTCCAATTCCAAATGCAGAAATCATTGCCAATAAAAATTTGGTGCAGAATGCGGGGTATTAATTCAATTAACAACTATCGGTTAACAATTATCAATTTGTATTGACCAGAAAATCATCCAAATTGGATAGTTATGATAAAATAAATCACGAAAATGAATAGAAAAATAAAAACAATATTGAGCCTTGTTTTCATCATGACGCTTTTGTCGTCTTGTTTTGAAGACATGAAAATCAAATTCGATAAATTAGTTTTAGTTGAATTTGAAGATGCTGTCCGTAGAGCCCCTGCAACGGGTACTACTTTCCCGATTATTGCGGTTACACGTACATCAGGAACGCAATCTTTACAAGTGAATTTGGTTGGACCACAACTAAAAGCAATTGAAGAGATGAACGTTTCTGTTGATACAACGATTGCAGCACTACTGAATGCTACAACGATTCGTGCGGTAGAAGGGACACACTTTTCCTTGAATGGTGGCAATTTTGTCATGAAACAAGATACCAGTTTTGCTGCTTTCAGATTCAATGTTCAAAATGTAACGCCCGTCGCAGGAAGAACTGCCTTGGTAGTTTTGAAATTAGACGGCGGAACAAACATCAAAGCCAGCGAAAATTATAGAAGAGTTGGTTTTAGGATTGCGTTACAATAGAAACACTTTTGCTTTACAACAAAAAAACCACTCAAAACTGAGTGGTTTTTTTGTTGGTACGAACCTCATTATTGAAAGATTCACCTCATTTAACAAAATCTATTTTAAAGATTGAACACTATACTAATAGTTTTAAAATTTCGATGAAACTATGCTAAAAAAGAATCTTATAAATTACTCAACTTTTTTTTGAATCCTGATTAAACGGTTATGAATGTTGAGTTTTTTAGGTGAAATTGCAGGGAGGTTTTAGTAAAGACCTTTTAATCATTTCAATTCTTAATTTACACTTTATGCTACAAACTCTAATTAAACTTGGCTCACAATTAAGTCACGACAGTGGCGAATGGGATGATATTACTGATTATCCGAATATTCAAAAAAAATCACAAATAAAATTTATAATCTAATGGAGTGGTTACAAACACAAAAAATTGGCAAGGCTTTACTTCAAACTGGAAGTAAGATTGAAGATGCATACTATCAAACTTATAAACCTAAAAAAAATAAAGATGGGCAAGATATTACCCCTTGTATCATCAATATCAAAATAGATACATCTAATGTTAATTTGGAAGTCGAGAGGTTGGCTTTTGATAAGGGCAAGAGTATAAAGAGTGAAAACCTTTTTATTCCAGGGGGGTCAAGCTTCACAGGTTTCTATACCTGTGATACCTATGTAAATTATCGTTTCAAAAAAGGTATTTTAGAGTTTTTTGGCAAAAAATTAGACAAAAAAGGAAATATTAAAGATGTAGATATATACGAAGAAGTGAAGAAGTTAAAAAAGGAAAGAAACATTGATTTGCATAATTCACTGTTTTTGAAAATTAGGGGAGATGTAATTACCAAACCTCAACTTCTTGAAAAAATAATGGCTTTAATTCTTGGCTTAGAGTATATTATTGAAAACAATAAATTAAAAAAACCAGAGAAAATGCCTAATTGGGACTTATTTTCAAGTGAAGAGCAAGAACACTTTAAGCAAATTACTAAAATTAATAAAGAAGATGAAGAAATTGTGTGTGTTAAGATTTCGGTGGATGGATTTGAATTAAATAGAGATAATGACTATAAAAAATTCTGTATAGAAAGGCTTAATAAACTTGCTATTGATTTATCCAAAAAGGTGAAAAGTACGGGATATTTTAGTAGCAGTGAGTCTGCCTTTGAAGTTTCTTTTCCTCGTGATAGTATAAACATACTTAAATCTTCAACTGGAAGCCCCACAAATAAGTCTAATCTTTTAACCCCAAGCTATTTGTTGACGGAAGATGATTATTATTCTCTCAAACTTGGAGCAAAAAAAATAGATTCGGAGCTTAAAATAAGAATTGCAGGCATATCTCATTATATTATTCCAGAGTTCACAGGCGAAATAGATATTAAGTACTTTCAGAATTATTTAAGAGAGAGCCTTAGAAACGAACTGGCTTTTTCGATTGAAAAGTATGAAAAGACAGAGCAAGACCTTATACTAAATACAAATAGTCAACTCAATGCTATTTTATTGTTGGGTCACATCAGGGGTAAGGGCGATATAGATTTTGTGAATTCAATTCGTATTCCTTCCGTAATTTATTTTGAAAAACTTAAACATGAATTTAATGAAGCAAAAGAAATTACTGAGAATGGAATTAGACTTTCTTTTCAGAAAATTTTCTACCTTTTCCCAGTTGCCTCAGACAAATCTAAAAAACCAGATGCGTTATTTTTTTATAAATCCATTTTTGAACACACGCCTTATGATAAAAATACTCTGATGAATGTTTATGCTGACTTGATACATCTTTATCGTTATGGGCAACCTTATGAAAAAGCGGGAAGAAAGTATTATGGCGGTACGGTAAATATTAGTTATACCGACAAGCCAGAATACTTTGTTAAAATATCCAATGCAACGTTAAAGTTTCAAGTTCTTCTAAATCTTTTAAATAATCTTTTCAAAGTAAAAAACTCACATACAATGGATTATTCATTACTACCCACCAAAACGCAAAAAGTTTTTGAGCGTTGCAACTACCAAGAAGACAAAGCCGCACTGTTCTATCTCGGTAAATTGATTAGGCTTGCCGCTGATGCACAAGCAAAAAAACAAAAAAACAAGCGTCGTCCTATATTAGACAAAATCAATTACGGAGGTATGAAATTAATGGATTTGAAATGGTTGTCTCTGGAAACTATTGAAAAACTAAAACAATATGAGGTTATTGATTATGCACATGACTATCGTGACAATGATGGAGAAATAGTAAAAGGCGACTTAACGATGTTTAAATTATTCTTCGATAGTGCAGAACAAAGTTGGTCTTTATCAGATATTGAAAATGTATTTTATATTTTCTCTGGCTATGCACTCTATTGGGAAGTATGGGAAAAAGACATCCCCAAAAAACTTTCAAAACTTGTTGAAAAAGAAAGTTTTGAAGACGAAAGTATTACGGATTTAGATGATGACGACGATAAATCTGAAGATGAAAACGATGACTAAATAAAAACATTAAACAAATACAAAATCATGACTAACAAAGAATTTATATTTATTTTTGATGCTGCACTCAGCAACCCCAACGGTGACCCTGACACTGAAAATAAACCACGTATGGACAGAGCCACCAAAACCAATTTGGTATCTGATACAAGGCTCAAGCGAACAATCCGAGATTATTTAATTTCAAAGTTTGACAGCGAAACAAACGCTAAAAATGATGTTTTCGTGAGAATGATGGGCGAAAATAAAGTTTCCGTTGAAAAACGTTTAATGGTGGTGGTAATGGGTTATTTACAAGATGGGGATAAACTTGAAGAACTAAAAGCAAAACATTTTGGATTGAAGGTAGCATTTGAAAGATTGAGAGCAGTGAAAGATAAAGATAGCAACTCATCTGAGGATGAAGCGACTCCAAAAAGTAAAAAGAAAACAGAGCCATTTAAAGGAAACGATTTTGAGTTGTATCATAGTTTCATCAAAAAAGAGCATGAACTGAAGGTTGGTATTGCAAAAACTAAAGAACTTGGTGAGGTCAATAACGAACTACTAACGGCTATTATAAAGGATACAATGATTGACAATCGTTTTTTTGGGGGTGCTTTTGCTGTTGGCGGATTTTCTAAAACGGTAATTGGTTCTATTCAAGTAAATACAGGTTATTCGTTGCATCCAGTTGAATTAAATCCTTCAAACTCAATTGTTACCATTATGGGGGACAAAGAAGGGCAAAGTGGAATTGGTAAAAAGGAAACACTTTTTTATAGCTTGATTAGCCATACGGGTACTATTAATGCCAAAAGAGGAGCAATAGTTAATCTTTCTGAATCGGATTTGGTGCAATTCCGTGAAGCAATCGTTCTTTCAATCCTTGATTGGCGTACCGATTCAAAAAAAAATCAATATCCCCGTTTATACTTGGAAATTGATTACAATGAAAATGAAATTTATGGACGTTTGGGGGATTTGAGAAACATGGTTGATGTAACCTCAAAAGTTGATACCGATTTTTCAAAAGTGCGTTCAATTAAAGATGTTATAGATAGAGCGATTTAAGTTTTATAAAATCCAACTTTAGGATGTTTACAAAAACTTATTATTTTCTCTTTCTGTGTTTTAAGGATTTCAAAAGCTGTTTCCAACTTTTGATTTAATTCGGTCAA
>JAAFJL010000221.1 GCA_013298865.1 Cytophagales bacterium
GGTAGCAGAAATTTTAATTGAATCGCCCCAACAAGTAATATTGGGAACATTAGGATTAAGATTTTTTTGTTCTAACCCAAACCCAGTGCCTTGTACGCTATTACTTTTGAAAACACAAAGATTTTCATCAGCCGCTACTGTATAATAGTACAAAGGGCTTGACTGATTACTTAGTACTTCTTTCTTTTCGCTATTGGTTACTCTATAGCCAAAACCATTTTTCTCAATAGACACATACCAAGAAAATTCACCAGCAGGTTTAGGAGAAACTTTAAATTTTACCTGACCGTCCTCGCAGACATCTTTTACGGTTGAAGTAATTAAATTGGATGATAAAACTTTGACATTAATGGTATCTGAATTATAAGTACAGCCATTTTCTTCCATTTTTAAATGATAATTTCCATTTTCATTTGCAGAATACTCAATATTATTGCCAGCAGGTTTACCGTCTTTATACCATTGAAACTTAGTTATAGCTGGATTGCTAAGATAAATGCCTGCTGTTTCTAATTGAACAGCATTGTTAGGACACATTACTATACTTTTATTATAGGTTGAGGAATAGAGTTGACTTACAGATGAACCAATGTGTCGTAAAGAAATTACTAAATCATTTTTATCAAAGGATTTTATATTTACAACATTTGATTTACCAATACATCCATTTTCGGTGATTCCTTTGATATAATAATTACCAGCATCAGTAATACGGAAAGAAGTATTTATTCCAGATTGTACCAATTTATCTCCGTTATAAAATTCTATATTTTTTAAATTATCCCTTGAAAACGTAGAAAGATAAATAAATCTATCCTGATTTCTACAGTCGTATGAACCTGGATAAAATATTTTTACGACCGAAGTTTCTTTTTCTTTTTCTATAATATTGATTGTCTGTGTTTTCAAAACACATCCATTGTTACCTTTCATTATTGCATAATACCTACCAGTTGACCCTTTCCCAAATTGGAATGTTCCAATACTTCCGTTCCCTGCTGATGGGGGTGTTGAAATAGGTTTGTCATTTTTAAACCAAATAATATTATTAAAGTCTCCTCCAACGATACTATTTAAAGATACCAATTCTTTCAAATTATCACACAAAACTATGTCGTCTCTTACAACTCCATATTCTTGTATGTTAAGTTTGGCATTATTTAATACTGTATCTATTGACGTTGTTTTCAATACCTCAATTGGTTGAGATGTTGCCGAACATTTTCCATCTTGAATAAATAAAGTATATTTCCCTGCTTCTACCGTAGTGAAGTTTTGAGAGGTTACACCATCTATAATCTTTCCATCTTTAAACCATTGGTATTGAGGAAAATAAGTAGGAAAATTATTGTAGTTAGTAGTATTGATAACATTAATATTACTCAAAATTGTAATGTAGCCTACACCACAAATTTTATTAACGGTATTTTTATCATCAAATGGATTTAAACTTACAGAGAGTCCCTCTGTGACATTCAAATTCCATTTAGAAGTATAAACCGAACAGCCGTTTGGCGTATTTACTAATGTTTGATAAATACCAGACTCATTTACAAAAAAAGAAGCATTTTTCGATTCTTGTACTTTTATTCCATTCCTAAATAATTGATAGCTTGCATTTGGAATTGAATCAATCAATATTTTACCAGGCAAATTTGCCCTGCAAATGTGGGCTACGGCAGTAAAATTTGTTTCACGAAAACGGCTGTCTGTCTGAGAATGTTTTTCAAACCACATCCCAACCTGAGAACATTGAGCAAACGAAGAAAATGTAAAAAGAAAAGTAATTGTAACAGAAAGTAAAAAGTTAGCGAGTTTCATAGTGAAGAATTTAAGGATTAATTTTTTGTGTTTGATGTAAAGACGAAAGTTACTAAACAAATGGTTGCATGGGCATAAAAAAATCTCTCAAAAAGTTTTGAGAGATTTTTAAAACTACTTTTCTACCATCAAATGTTTCCCAACACTTTTTTCTTTTTTGGAAATTCTTAGTAAATATTTACCTTCTGGAAGATTTTTTGCCCAATATTTACCTTCTTCATCTTGGGTCAAATTATGCTCAACTCCCAGATTATCAAATAGTTGTATCTGTGCATTCTTTAAATCATTGGGTAATTCAATTTTAAAACTTCCATTCGATGGATTAGGATAAACTGATACACCAGATGGATCTATGTAATTTTCAGTCGCTAAAGGGATTTCTATTCTTACTTCTATAATGCCCGATTGCTTCACGCATCCGTCTAAAGTCACAGCAACTTGGTATCGTCCACCTTCTTTGGCATCATAAACAGCAGATTTTGCACCGTCAATAATTTTAGAATCTTTAGACCATTGGTATTGATAACCTGTTCCCACGCTTGCATTCAATTTCACTATCCCTGGCTGATACACAATCCCTGTGACTTCTGGTGTGACAATCGCATCTGGTAACGGTTTCATCTTGATTTTTGCTTCGGTTGTATAGATTTTACATCTTGCCTTAGACAATAATGCTCGGTATGTACCAGATTCTTTTGCCTGAAAAAGCCCGTAAGGACTATCTGGAATTACTTTTCCATCTTTTTCCCATACATAATTAGTTCCTGTTCCAGCAGGAGCTTTTAAGTCAATTGTCTGAATACCGCACACACTTGAATCTGCCACATTGAGTTTATTGGGTACAATATCAGTATTTACCACAACAGTATTTGAATACCTTGCACAGCCTTCTTTTCTGATGAGAACTCTGTATCGCCCATCTGTTTTAGTTTTCAAGTTTTGGGTAAAAGCCGAGAGCGGTTTCTCGTTTAACTCCCATTTATATTGATGAGTAACAGGATTATCAGAGACCAATTCCACCAAGTTCTGCCCACAATAAGATGTTGTATCAGTATTCGGGGATAGTTTTTCACTCAGTTTGATAATGTTAACATCTATAGGCTCTGATGTCCCCGTGCATTTTCCACTACCGACTTTTATCGTGTATTTACCTGATTCATAAACTTGAAAATAAAGTGTCCTATTATAATTTGAAACACTCTCTGGGACAAAATCTTTACCATCTTTTTGTAATAGAAAACCCGTTGGAGTAGCTCCTGTACCATCAATATTGGTATTATCAGCAAACATATAAACCACATTACCATCACAAACATTCTTGGTAGCAGAAAGTATTGGTTTTATTTGTCCCAAGACAACCTCGGTAGATTGAGAAATTGTACAACCGTCTTTTAATGTAGCTTGTGCGGTGTATGTACCTGAACTTTTTGCAACAATAGAAGAAACAAAATTAGTTTTTTGAATAGATTGATTATCCTTTTTCCATTCAAAACTATAAGACCCATATTCACTCGGAACATATATCGCATTATTTAATACAAGTGAATCCGCACAATTATAAATTTTTTGACTTGGTGATTGAACAATAGACTGGGTATTTTTGATTTCAACTGTATCTGATTCTATCGTACATAAAAGTGAATCATTGCGGTAAACTTTGTTGACGGTATTAAACTTCCCTTTTTCATAAGTACTAATAGAGGTTAGTACATTGGCAGCAGCAGAAAAAGGTTTGCCATCTTTATTCCACACATTGTAAATCGTAGCAAAACTTTTGGCTGTATTAAAATCAAAACTGTAAGGATTCCATGTTCTGTAATCAAGATTGATATTGCCTTTTTTACCCTCACAAGAAACAGCATCTTCAGCAAGTAATTTTATTTTTACTTTATCTTGAAAATTAATTTTCAGTTCATTTGAAAACCCATAACAAGAAGTCCCTTTGGTAATTTTAAGATTATAAACACCATTGTTTTGAGCTTGATAGTTTAGTGCATTGGCATTAACAATGTCTATTCCATCTTTTTGCCATTGATACACAACAGTAGAATTTTGGTAATCATTTGTATATAAATTCACATTCTGTTTATTGCAAAAAACTGATTGTTCAGAGTTATAGCCATAACTGTAAATGTTAACAAGAAAGTTATTGTCTTTAGTAATTTTTAACTTATTAGAACTTACGCTTTCACATCCGTCGACAGAAGTTTTCAATGAATAATAACCAGTTTCTTTCGGGAAGAAGTTTTTAGTCTTTGCCCCTTCAATCAACTTATCGTCTTTGTACCATTGATAAGTTAACTTATTGGCATAATCAGGGTAATTTTCATAATTGCTATACCCGTTTATTGGAATCTCATCACTTTTGCATGAAATCAATGAGTTTGTACTAATACCAGGCTGTCTTATCGAGCCAATCGTGATATAAGTTGAACCTGAACTGTAGGTACAGCCATTGGCTAAGGAATATTTCAGAAATACTACTCCAGTTTTTTCTAAAGTAAAAGTAGGCTTTGTGGCATTGGGTACATCCACATTATCAACAACCCATTGGTAATTGATTGGTACTGACACTTGTTCTGTAATAAAATTTACTTTCCCAGAACATATTTGACCTTGTGGGGCATCATTCCCAACATTAAAACCTATTTGCCCATCAATCACCACAAAAGTTCTTCCGTCTGATGATTCAGACTGAAATTTTCCATCTGCAGATCTAATGTAATATCCCAAACCAGATTTCGCCGCATTATCGTTCGGAATAGTAATTTTAATGGGGCTTTTTGTACCCGAACCAACTCTGTAATTGTAATAAGAATAATTCGGCGAATATATATACACCTCATACACAGTACCAACAGGCATATCTGCCGTCGTGAAAGGGATGTCATAAGTAGTCTGTGGACATACTCGAATTTCTTTGTTCAAAGGAACTAATTTTATTCCTTGGCAACTTTTCTTGGCTAAATCAATTGTAATATCAGCTTTTGCAAAACAGGTATTATTATAATTATTAAAATTAGAAGCTAAATTACTGATGGTAAATTTTCCATTGACATTAGCATTCATCGTTTTTAAATTAAAACTGGGATTATTGCCAATGGATGAAGAATAGGCTTGATTTGGTCCAAAAATTGAGAAGAAATATTCTCCGTATGCGTTGTTAGAACTGGTAGAATCTGAATCATAAGTTCTGACTCTAATCGCAGAAACATCATCGCAATTGACATGATATGGTTGAATACCCAAAGGTTTATTGAAGTAAACATACCTTTCTTGTCGAAGCAAACATCCTGATTTAGTTTTACCAACAATCTCGTAATAGCCAGAAGTATTCGTTTCCATTCTTTTTATTTTGATTTCAGCCCCAGTAGCTTTAAATTTCAATGGACCAAACCATTGAAAAGAATCAAATGCCTCGCTATTACTTACAGAAATCTTTACAGAATCACCCCAACATAAAAGATTTTTGTTAATACTTATGGTTGTCGGATTGAGTGAAACTTGATTTACAATTAAACCAACCGCACGCACTGTATTACTTTTTAAAACACAAAGATTTTCATCAACCCCCAAAGTGTAGTAATTGTAATTTGGATAAGTTGGAATAACCTCTTTATTTTCGTAGCCAGCAGGATAATATGTTGTAGAATTATTATAAGAAGTGTACCAAGTAAAAGCACCAGTAGGCTTAGGTGAAACCTTCATTTTTATTTGTCCGTCCTCACACAAATCACTAATAGTCATAGGCTTAAAAGTTGATGCCAAAACTTTAACTTCCACAGTATCAGATTTGTAAGTACAGCCATTGTCTTCGATTTTTAAATGGTATTTCCCTGTTTGGTTTGTGAAAAGTTTATCCGCTGTTATTATCGTTTTCCCATCCTTATACCATTGATATTGTGCAGATTTTGTAGGATTATAGTTCAGTCTAAAACTATTAACTTGTACTCCACCACCATTACAAAGTGTAACTATTGAAGGCTGAGCAATTGGAGAAGCTGTACCATTGATTGGTAGTAATTTTACTTCATAGTTTTTCTGTGAAAAATCAATTAAAATTTCGTTTGACCTTCCAACACAGCCATCTTGTGTAGTAACTTTTACATAATAATTACCTGTTTCTTTTACTGTATAATCAAAATTATTTCCAGTTTGAACTAATTTTTCCCCACTGTACCAATCTATTTTTTGAAATTTATCTCTTGAAATTGAATAGTTTCTCAGTAAATACTCTTTTTTATCACACTGCTTTATGTCAGTATTATAAATGTACGCAAGAGATGTTTCTTTTTCTTTTTCTGAAACCTTAACAATTTGAGTTTTTTGATTACACCCCCTAAAGTCTTTCCATGTTGCAAAATAACTTCCCTTACTTCCTTTGTCAATCAAAAGTCTGGCAAATTCATTCTGCTTTGTTGTCTGAATTAATTTTCCATCTCTAAACCAAAAAATTCCATTACTTGGATTGTTAATTCCAAAAAAATTAATAGTCATTTCCTCTTTCAAATCACTGCAAAGGGAGATTTCATTGTTTTTCATCCCCAAAGCAGAAATCTCTACTGGACTTTTTAAAGTATCATTCGATGATATTTTAAAAATTTCAATAGCAGATGCTGTAGTATAACATTTCTCTTGGGAAACTAATACCGAGTATTTACCCGTTTCTTGTGTCTCAAAGAAATTCTGGTTAGTTGAAGGAATGTACTTGCCATCTTTGAGCCATTGGTAAACATAAGGGTAGAAATTATTAATATCATCAGTTACAACATTCAATCTCACAGACGTACTCTGGCAAATATTTATTTTTCTATCTTTAATCAATAATCCATTTTCAAAAATAACTGCTGGTATGCCTTCGGTAACATTTACTTGCCATTGACAAGTCCAGCTTTCACAACCATTATTATATAGGATTTTAGTTTGATAGTTTCCTGATTCAAAGACAATAAAATTAGTATTTTTTGACTCTTGTATTTTCACGCCATTTTTGTACAACTGATAGGTGGCATTTTGTACACTATCAATTTTGAATTTGACTGGTAAGTTATCTTTACAAACACTAAATGGATAAAGTTGGGAAGGATTATCAAAATAATAGATATTACCGTACGGATTGGTGAAGGTTGATAAAACCATCTTAAAATTTCTTCCACATTGACCTGACAGGTTAAATGAAAATATAATTAAAAAAATGATGCTGCTTAGTAAAGTTTTGAGTTTCATAGTGAAGAATTTAAGGATTAATTTTTGTGTTTGTTGTAAAGACGAAAGTCACTTAACAAATGGTTGCATGGGCATAAAAAAATCTCTCAAAAAGTTTTGAGAGATTTTTTGTAAGACTATTTGTTGGTGAAAGTTTTACTCAAATTCTAAATCTGATAATCACCATATTTTTTCAGATATGGCACTAAACCGCCTTCCTGTAAAATATCAATCATTACTTTGGGCATTGGGGCGGCTTGGTGGGTAGTCTTTTTGCTAAGATTTATGACGATTCCTTTTTCTAAATCAACTTTTAGTTCATCGCCAGATTCTATGTCATGATCTTTGATTTCTAAAACTGGTAGTCCAATATTGATAGAATTTCTAAAAAAGATTCTCGCAAAAGATTTTGCAATTACTAAGGAAACA
>JAAFJL010000222.1 GCA_013298865.1 Cytophagales bacterium
CAAAGATTTTGTCGGCTTCAAGAACAGCTTTCGGAGGTTGATTTCCTCCATAACTTACTCGGTTTACAGTTCCCTTGGCAATGTCTGTATAAAAAATTGTTCCGTCTAAAGGATTCTGGGCAACGTGTACAACCACTGCACCACCATCAATAAAATTCCGAACGTTGTTGGTATTTCCATTGGCATCAAAACTGATATTTCTAATCCATTGTCCACCATAATCTGCTTGGAAAAAAGTATTTTTATAGTCCGCAGGAAAATCATTTCCATCGTACCAAGTGCCACCTACGGCAGCATTTCCACCAAAAGGAGATCCTGTAATTGGCGAACCTGCTGTTCCGATGGTTGTTGCCACCGCCGAACCATTATTGAATGTACCCGAACGAGCATTATTTGCACCATGTTGCCAGTCTAAGGCTGGTCTTGAATGCACATAACGAGCCTGATTTCCAGCCAAAGGAATGCTTCCAGAACAAGGATTATAAATTACTTGTGCAGGCGAAGTTTCTTGTTTTAATAAATCTTCAAACTTTAAATATTGTTGCGTACATCCATTTTGTCCGTACAAAGGATTGATTTCTTCTAAATTAAATGGCGTATTGGTAGAATAACCAGGATGTGGGTCTAAACCTTCAAAAATAGGCCATCCGCAGTTCTGAGCAGGTTTTGAAATAATATGAAGGTCTTCCCAAGCTCCCCAGCCTACGTCTGCAATCAGTAAAGTTCCAGGATTTGCATCTGCTGGATTGGTACTGCCAGAGTTGGGTTTGATATTCATTCTGAAAGGATTCCGTAAACCCAAAGCCCAAACTCTTGACTTGGCAGCTCTTGGATTTGCGGACTCGAAGAAAGGATTACTCGAAACACCATCGCCTGTATTTGGGTCAATTCTCAAGACCTTTCCGCAATGACTTGTAAGCATCTGAGAACGATACGCTCCCACATTTTCAGCCGAACGAATGATACCGTCATTGATGGCTTGTTGGAAATACGTTTCGCCTGCACTGCCTTTGTCGGTAGAAGAATAACTGGCGTTGTCACCTACGCAAGCCATTAGAGTTCCGTCCGAGCCAAAAACTAAAGTCCCTGACCCGTGCGACTCATGCGTGAGGGGAATCCCTGTACTTTTGCTTTCGCCGACCAATACTTTTCTGGAAGTATAATCGGTAGAAAGGTTTGTTCCAGTAACAGTAGTTTTGAAACGAGTAATCCTGCTGATTGTGGCAGCGTAATATTCGTTAGTTGACGGATTATAACTTGGCGTTCCAAAATTCAGAAGGTGGTGTCTATCAACGATATACATTAAATACACCAAGCCATTTGTATTAAAATTAGGGTCAAGTATAAAGCTCATACAACCGAAATCTCTCCAGTTTCCGACTTCGTCGCTAATATCAAGCATTGGTTGGCTTTGGCGATTGTAAACTTTATTGGTAGCATCCCAAGTATGGGCATAAACCCGTCCAGCTTTATCCCAGACAAACATTTTTGTACCGTCTTTCGTAAAAGCAGAACCCATCGGTTGGTCAAAACCGCTCTGAGAAACGTTATTATTGAAATTTGTTGGTGGTGTCTGAGCAACAGCCACAGCAGAAAATAGACAAAAAGTAATCAATAAAGCGAAGGACATTCGCAGAATAGACTGACTTCCCACCCAAAATTGAGTAGAGATTTTTTTCATAAAACCAGTAGTTTTAAAAATTAGGGTACAAAAAAGAGACACACCTTATGCTTAGGCATTGGCAATCGTGGCGGTTTTCAGGAAAGTAAGGAGGAATACTCAGGCAACGAGCAGCGAGTCAGAATTGGCGAAGAGACTCGAATCTCTATTTATGGCGGAATGCAGTAATTATTTTTACAAAAGTAAATAAAAAATTATTGAATCAAAATTAAATTTTACAGATGATGTAATTTGATTTTTTAGTTTATGATGTAAAATAAAAAGGGGTTGTGTAAAAATTCTAATGTAAATGAGCGTTGGTCGCTCGGTTAAAAGTTTTAAGCAGAAATATTATTCGGCATAAAATACTTTCAACTTTTTACTTAGATTTTTTACACAACCCTAAATATTTTTAACTCTCCCTTTTTATTCCTTAGAAACCTTACGATTAACTACTCCGCCAGTTGTATGAATCTGAAGTAGGTATGTTCCTTTCGGGAATTTAGAGACATTCATTTCTAAAATATTAGACTTATCCCCCTGTTGGTCAATGAGTTGCAAACCACTAAGGTTAGACAAATTGGCTGATTCTATCTTCATACCAATTGGGGCATTAATTCTCAGAATATCACTTGCAGGATTTGGCGACACCACAATAGAAGAACCAAACTCAGGTTCATTGGCAAGTGGCGTAATGACTCTTGCATCAGAGAAAGCACTTAAACAACCATCAACATCTGTTCGGATAGTAATCGGAGCGTTGGTTGTTACATTAACAGATTTTTCGCCCGAAACCGAAGTTTGCAAAACACCATTGGCATACCAAAGGGTTCTACCAACCGTGATATTGGATGTAAATATAAATCCATCTCCTTTGGGCGTGACAGATGTAATTGTTGGTTTTGGTGGAGCAACACAAAACGAGTCAACTTTGGTAGCTGGATAGAATTTTGAACTACCATCTTGGAAGGCTTGTACCTTCACTTTGCCAGGCTGACCTGTTAATGAAACTTGATTATTTACAATCGTTGCTGGTCCAGAAATGATACTTAAAATAACCGATAAACCCGATGACGCTGAGGCACTTACACCAAAGGCTGGGTCTGTTGGATTTTTGTCATTTACCTTCGTAATAATTACGCTTTGCTCTTGTTTGGCGGGTAGTTTTCTTGTACCAAATGTGTACCAAACCGAATAAGCAGAAGCTGTAATGATTTGTTTTTCAGTATTCTTTATGCCCTGTCTTCTGTCTCTTGAATTGAGTTTTACAAGATTTGTATTTAGTTCACCGCCTGCACTTTGATTATAAAGGATGAAATCATCTGTTCTCGAAAAATCTGGATAACCCACCGTATTATTTTCTACAACCGTTTGCCAGTCAGAGGGGCGGTCGAGGTTTATACCAATCACAGAATTATAATCATCAGAAGTGCCATCGTCGTAGAAATAATCAAACGCCATTAGATTACTGGAGGTCTTTGAAAACGTAGGATTTCCAATATTTTCTCCTTTTTCCAAATCTGTAATGAGTTTGTCAATAATTCCAGACCCAAACTTACTTTGCTGATTATTCCAAACATTGATAAAACCTACATCCCAAAATTCAAATGCACCCTTCTCTGATTTTAATTTATTGAAGGCATCATATACCAAATTCTCTCCGTCATAATCCCATTCCATAGCATCGGCATAAAGGGCTTGTCCAGTGGTCACTCCAGTAGTATAAGTTGGGTTATATAATCTGTATTTACGAGATGTTATCGTTTTTCCAGAAAGGTCAAAAACATAAATAGCGGTATCTACTTTACTGGAAACTGCCGCTAAACGTTTGCCATCTTTCGAGATTGCCACATTGTCCCATTCCGCCACACTTGATAATTTATTTTGTGTAAGAATCTGTTCTTGAGGACTGTAAGGTTTTACTGCTGTTAAATCTATGTAATAAATATTTTTATCTGCTTTCACAAAATAGGCAGTTTTACCATCATCCGTCACGCTTGGTTTGTGTGAGATTTCAAAGTTTTTTGCAATCAAAATGTATCTGTTTGCAGACTCTCCAACGGTATCTACTACATAAAGTGATTTTGCCTTTGGGTCAAAACTCAAAATATAAGAACCTGTTTTATTTGTATTGGCAGGTACATCATTTGCTGGTTTTGGTGTCGGCGTTGGTGTCGGATTGGTATTAGGAGTTGGGTTCGGCGTTGGTGAATTGGCATCGGTAACTCCAACGGCATCAAAAGCAGTTTTTGCTGCATTTACTGCTGTTCCATTTGCACCGTAAAGGTCTGTTGCTGACTGGATTACGGCACGGCGGAGGTCAATAAATTTTGATGTTCTGGTTAAATAAGATGTCAATGTTCGGTAGTAAATTTTCTCGGCAATTTCTTTTGTCATGCCCGAAGCCGTAGCAATTTTGTAGAAGGCAAAGTTTGGAATACCAGAGTTGATATGCACCCCATAATTATCTTCTGAACCTGTATAATATTGATTCATTGAAGCAGGCTGAAAACCATCATCACTCAATCTTGTTCCACCTTGATTCGGGTTTGAGAGGTCTCTCAAAGCCCCAGACGGATAGCCCGATTTTACAACATCTTCGCCTAATTGCCAGATTTTCTTTTCGGTTGCAGGTTTGTTAAAATACTCAATCATCGCCCCAAAAACATCCGCCATAGATTCGTTGATTGCCCCAGACTGTCCTTTGTATTCCAAATTGGCAGAATTTTGCACAACGCCATGCGTCATTTCGTGTCCAGCTACGTCCAAGCCACCAGCTAAAGGTTTAAAGTAGGTTTTTCCATTACCATAACCCATGAATTCTCCGTTCCAGAAGGCATTATCCATTCCTTTTCCGTCGTCATCAGCAATATTTACGATAGAAATAATCGTTCCGCCCTTACCATTCAAAGACTTTCTTTTATGATTGGTTTTATAATATTCAAAAGCAATACCAGCATTATAATGTGCCGAAACCGCCGTATTTACATTGGTAATATTCCAAGCACTGTTTACATCATTGGCTACAATCTGACGAACATCCAATCCACTCGACGTAGTACCATTTGCATTAATTGTCCAGAGAACTCCCTGTGGGTCATCTGCCTGAAAACCAGCAGGATTAAATAGATTAGAGCCATCTGGACCCTTTCTTTGGGCATCAATAAAGTAAACTTTCTTTTGATATTCGTATAAACCCACAGACCTTCTTACACCATTCAAATCGGAATAATTGGCAGTAATTGGTCCATCAACCGCACAAGTATTATTGTACTTATCCAAGACTTCCCCAGAATTGGCATCAATAATATATTCCCATCTTTCTATGAAATTCGGGCGAACCGTAACATGATACGCCAGTACTTCGGCATCTGCTTTTTCATCTTTATGATAAATAATCAATTCCGCTTGTGGTTTTTGGTACTTCAACATTTTCATTTCTGCAAAACTCAAAGTTTGTACAACCGAATGTTTTTTGGCACTTTCCAAAGCTATTTTCCCAATACTTTCTTCTGATAATGAAGGAGTTACGTTTTCGATAGAGGGCGTCGGGAAAAAATGCCCATTCAACAAATCACCTTTACCTCCACGGCTATGCAGCACAACTTCTGCCCCATACACAAGTACACCTTTGTGCATCTGGTTTAGGCGGACGTGCGTTTGTTCAATTTCGTCTGTTGTGATGTCTTTTAGGGCAAACTCTTCATCAGGATTTGAGAGTTTCAAGAAGGGTTTCACGGCATCCAAATAGTTGTACGCCGCCGAAGCTGCTGCACTTCTACCAGCTTTTATGCCTTGTTTCAGATTACGAGGAGTTCCTTCAATGATGGTAGGCATACCGTTTTCGTCACGGGTGATTTTTATTCCATCTCTTTTTGCCTTTATCATCATATACGTCTGGTTATCAGATGCTTGAGATAAAATCAAAGACCTGTCAGCATCAACAATTTGTGTTTTTGAACGGTCGATAAGCTCCACATTTTTATCAATAGATTGCGGAGCATAAACTTCTATTTTGCGTTTTTGGAATTTATTCTGAGCAAAGACAGTATTTCCAAAAACAATAATTGTGAGAAGAAGGAATAACTTTTTCATGGGAATAATTGAATTTTAAATGATTTTTAGCTTTTGGCAATTGGCTTTTGGCAGTGCTACACTCGCTATCAATTCACAGTTTGTATCTTTTAAATTAAAATAATAATCTTTTTCTACTTCAGTTAGAAAGTCCTCTGATAAGTCATTGATTGTAGACATTTCAATATCTTGGTCGATCATTTTTTGTGTTTTTGAGATTTGACAACTTTTCAAAAGTTGTCAAATCTGGGTACTCGAATATGTTTTGTCGCTATCTATATGTCAAAACGATTTCTCGAAGACATCCACGTATTCACTCATGACTCACGAAACCCATAAAATCTTTATAGAATTTCTTAACTGAATCGGGTGGGGTTTTTTCGCCACCCCAAAGTACTTTATAATCGAATTTATCTTTGTCCGAAAACTTCACGAAATAAGACATATTGCCTGGACTATCTAATTTCAAAGAATCTAATTTAAGTTCAGCGGCTTTCTTGAAAATCATTTTAGTGTCTGATTTAGAGAGCTTTACAACTTTTTGAAGCGTATCTACTTTACTATTTTTTACTGAAATTTGTCCATCAGGTTGTAGAATGTACTCATTCCAAATACCCGTAATTCCACCACCCGAACCAACGATAATTTGCTGACCTTTTGGGACAGATTTACAACCAAATATTAATAAAATTGTGGCAAAAAAGAGTTTAGTTTTCATGTGATTATCTGAATAATAAGAAGTTACGCTGGATTTGTTAAGGTATGAATGCAAACAAATGTAATAAAACCTTCCTTAAAAATAATGACCGATTACAAACTATCAGTTATTGAGGAGTTTCACCAAAATATTTTTAGCAACTTCGTGGCTTAGGAAAGACGCTGAGCTTTCTCCGATTTTTATTGAAAAAGACTTATCGAACTCATTGATTTCCAGAATGTTAATCTCCGAACCCAAATTTAAACCAACTTTGGCTAAGTGTTGCAAAAAGGACGAAGAATGTTCCGAAACCCCCATCATGAGAACCTTTTCTCCAACGTTGATTTCAGCTAAATGCTTATAGGTAGCTTCTGGCATTTTGCCCTGTCCGTCAGGAATTGGGTCGCCGTGCGGGTCGTACTTCGGGAAGCCCAAAAAACTATCCAATCGTTGGACCAGTTCCTCAGAATCTATATGCTCTAACTGTTCGGCAATATCATGTACTTCGTCCCAATTGAAGCCCAATTTATCTACCAAAAAAACCTCCCATAAACGATGCTTTCTAATCACCGAAAGTGCCACCTGTTCACCATGGCTTGTCAAGCGAACCCCCTGATATTTCTGATAGTTAACTAATTGTTTATCAGAGAGTTTACGCAACATATCTGTCACAGAAGCCGCTTTGGTTTGGGTCAATTCTGCCACAGCATTTGTGCTTACTCCTTCGGTGGTTTCAGCCGCTAATTTATAGATAATTTTGAGGTAGTTTTCCTCAGTAAATGATGTCATCGAAATTTTTTTTGAACAAATATAAAGTTTTCATCAGTATTTATCCTCAAATGGTTCAGGTTTGAGTTGTTGAATTGTTGTAAATCACTAAAATGAAACCTTAGTTATCATATATTTCTCGTAAACCAATTCTGTTTGATTATAA
>JAAFJL010000223.1 GCA_013298865.1 Cytophagales bacterium
AAACCTTATCTTTGTGGAAAGTTTGAGACAAATCAAAAATGCCCGGATGGCGGAATTGGTAGACGCGCTGGTCTCAAACACCTGTGCCTTCATTGGCATGCCGGTTCGACTCCGGCTCCGGGTACTTGAAAAACCTCTAATTGTCTGTATTTCAGATAGTTAGAGGTTTTTTATTTTATGTTGGTTACGCATTTGGTTACGTATTTGGAGAATTAGCTAACGAATGATTTATTGAAAGGCATAAAAAAAGAGGTCGTTAAACCTCTTGATTTTTTATTTATAGCTAACTGCCTTTATCAATTTCAGATTATTCAATTCTTCAATTACTCTAATATTCTCACTTGGTATTTTTCCCCTGTTTATCCAGTTGGTTATTACTGCCACGTTTTCGATGTTGAATTTTTCACAATACTTTACGGGTGTGAGCCATTCAGCAAAAGAGTATTCAATTCCCTTGATTTTTAAAAGGTCTTCCCCTTTGGCGAGTAGTTCCTCACCATTGGCGAGTAATTCCTCTAAGTATGTTTGTTCTGCTACTGCTACCATGATTTTATTTTTTATCGTTGTCAGATTCAATAATTATGAGTAAATCCGTTAATCGGTTTATTTGGTCGAGAACTTTATCAATTTGCTCTTGTTCCATGTCTTCGCTGTTGTCTCGTAAATATTGCCTTAAAGATGCTAATTGCATTCTAAAATGAAATGCCGTTTGATTCATTAGTTTTTGATTAGTTCTACACACAAATATAGTAAATTGTTTAGTAGTTAAACATTGTATTGAAATAATTATTTTATTTCCCAAACAAAAAAATAGTCGAACAGTATAAACCATTCGACTATCAAAGCCCTAACCCATAAAAAAATCTTACTTCTGTGATTATTTTACAAGATGAATTTACTACATAATTTTCAGTTTTACCAAACGAACGGTTGATAAACTAATTTTAACCGTTATTTAACCGTTATTTCTCACAAATCATACACACACGAACAGATAACATAAAAACTCTATTACTCCCTTTCATACGCACGTAATTGATTCCGAAAAACTCGGTAGATTCTTTCTAACACGTATAAACAGATAGTGCGATATTCTAATACCCTTCACGTGTGAACAGATGCCGAAAAAGTCATTCTTTCCCGTATTTTTCCCGTATTTTTTACATTCTCTCATACTTCTACGCACGTGAACAGATAGTAGAATATTCTTTACTTTCACGTTTTTTGGGATTTTTACTAAAATATAGATAAAATCTATATATTTATTTTTATCATAGAATTTATCAATTTTGTGTATAAATAAACAGATACTACAAAATTCAATCCTCCACGCACGTAACAGATAACACAAAAGTAAATCCCACACGCACGAACAGATACCGAAAAACTCCAAAATACCCGTATTTCAACAGTATTTTTCAAATTATACGCACGTGAACAGATTGTTGAAAAGTCTTTACGCACGTGAACAGATAGGGAGAAAACTAAAAAAGGGTACAGGATTTAAACCCCATACCCTCCAGTAACTCATTAGTTTAGCACTTCTTTCTTTGTCTCTTCTTTATCACGATTTTTGATTTTATCCATTTGCTCCTGTACGTGGTTAATTCGTCCGTTATTGTGAGCCGTGAACAAATCGTCCAACAACTCATTTAGTGAGTAATGCAACATTCTAAAACCCTCTGTATTGTCGTTGGTCTTGAAACCTTCAGAATGAAAAAACTCCGTAAATACTTCTTGTAAATCTTTTTTGACTTCCACAAAGTCTTCACAGTTTGATGTCATATCTGTCAAGTAACTTGGAAACTCTATGTTTTCGATTGTATAATCTTGTTTTTCAATTTTTAATGATGCTGTCATTTTCTTATGATTTTTTGTTTGAATAATTTTTCTTTAATTTTCTGTTAATCAATTCTTGGTGCTGTTCTTTCAAAATCGAAATACCAAAAAGATTCACCTGTTTAGTATTTACAGATTTATAGTATTTCGTTCTGAAATTATGCTGTGGATTGCTCTTGGCATTGCGTTCTAATTTCCTAATTCTACAATCTTCATTGTGATAGGTTTTGTCTTGGTCAATCGGTTTTCCACAACCCGAACACTTCTTTATTTTGGGTTTATCGGAATGTCCCGTATCGCTTCTATATGCAAGAATGATATTTGGGACAAATCGCCTTTTTCCGTTATCTTTTTCATCTGACAAATAAGGGAACAAAAACATACTCAAAACATCATCTTTATAATTTGTATTTTGTGATATTTGGGACAACTCTAAACTCTTTACTCTGATTAAATCAGATACTACACTCCTAAAATTTACGCCTGTATGGTGGCGTTCTAAAACCTCTTTAAAGCTGTTTTCCAATCTGTACAACCTTTTACGCTCCGCTTCTCCTTTCTGTGGTGTCCACGTCTTCGGGTTGCTCCCACGTAAGAATATTTCTAACTCCTTTGTGTTCAATGCCTTTTCATTGAGTGTATTGTCGCCAAACAAAATCCCCTCAAATACTTCTGTTAGGATATTCCCCAAAGGTTCGTAAATGTTCATATTTAGGAGGTCGGATAAATACCGTAACGTTATCTTATTTTCAAGATACTGCATTGCTATTACCTTAATTTCAAATCTCAAAACGTTATCAGGTAGATTGTACTGTTTTCCTTTGTCGTAGCATTTAATAATGAATTTGGATAGTTTACATTGATAGTAACTCATTCCTTTATCTACAAACCTCTCAAAAGGTTGTCCTTTGTACACAATCAAATTATCCAAGACAACATTAACCCCAAACGGTAAAATCACATTTACGCCAAACTCTACGTTATTAAGTGAGGTTGTGGCGGTGTCAATCTCAAAACGTTCTGACAATTCCCGTACAACCTTCGCAACGTCCACGGCTCTAAAATCATCGTAATTGTGCCGTCCTGCATTACGATATTTGTGTACGCTCCCCTGCAATCTCACCTTTCCATGTTTTAGCTGAAATTTCAATCCAAAGTATTCAGCTAATCCATACTTAACGACTGCATCAGAATTATGTACGGTAGTGTTCCAATATTCCGCTAAGTATGGATTTTGTAGTACTTGGTCGGGGTCGGTTTTCAAATCATATATTTTGATTCCGTCAATCATTCAGCTATTCCGTTTTAAGTTTCCAAAGATGATTGGGTTTATCAAATTCACCCATACGCATTTTGTCAAGTTTCAATACCTTACCATCATTCATTAAATCCGTTAATGCTCTTGAAATAGAACTTTCGGGCGTTCTGTCGTGGATTTTGCCTAACTTCACCAACTTATTTTTAATTTCATGCTTCGTCATTTCCTCCTGGGGATTTTCCTCCCATAAGGCTAAAATCTTAATCTCCTGTGTTTCGGTCTGTCGCTGAAACTTTTTTAATTCTTCGCCTGTCGCTCCTATCGTGTTGTAAAATCTGTTACTTTTGCCTGTGTTCTCTCCCGAACCATTGGCTAATACTGCGTTGCCCTGCATAGTGTTAGCTTTTTTTATTTTGCGGTTCGTTGGATTAATTTAGGGCTTGCCATGACCTCGGAAAGTAAAAATCGTTTTAGGTTTCCGATACGATAAGACTTCAATAAGCCTTTACGCTCATACTCCCATACTGATACACCGCTAACGTCCAATAATTCAGCTACTCGCTTTTGGTCGATGTAAGTATCGGATTTGTCCGTGGGTTGTGGCTCTTCTTTCTTGTGGCGTATTTCCACTAAAAGACTTTTAATTTCAGTTAATTGAGAACCGAAAACCTCGAAAGGATTTAAAAAAGTTTGTTTCATTTTGTATCTGTTTTAATGAATTACTCCCCAAAACTATTTCTAATAATTCTGTCGTAAAATGACTTAAAACAAATGGTGTCAGTACGGTGTCAGCGAAAATAAAAAACCCTCACTACATAGCTGTAATGAGGGTTTTATCTAAAAAATGGTGTCAGTACGGTGTCGGTAATTTACTGACACTATTCTGTTATTTAATGCCTTTTAACAATTCTGTATAAGGTTTTATTTCTAATATTTTTTTCACTCCTTCTTTGTCTGTGAAACTTAAATTCTGAAAAAAATCTTTACCAATTTTTAATCCATTGTATGCCCTAATAACCCTATTAGGTACATTTTCAATCTTAAACTCTACCTCAATATCTTTCAAGAACTTCTTTATACCTTCTGTATCAGTTTTAGAAATTTCTTTGGGAAATTGTCCAGTTTTTTCATTTACCATTGTTACTGCAATTGCTATTTGCAACGAATTAAATAAACACCTTTTATCTTTTTTACCTTCCTCCACGGGTGCGGAGGTGGTCGGGTTGCCGTTGTCTTGCTTATCATTCAAAGGAGAATAATCTAAACTTTTGCCATTCTTCAATTCAATCAATATCATTTCCTCCTCCCTATCCAACAAAGAAATAATATCCTCATAAACTCTTTTGTTTGCCTTCGCAACAATCAAAGGCTCTTTCATATTTTTATCTAACTCATGCACTCTTTGAACCAATCCCTCAATACCTTTTTCAGTTTGTACAAATGTGGACGGTTTCGGGTGTTCATAAACTCCATTTCTATCTAATCCAATAAATTGCTCTGCATTTCCTAAACTCATTAGAAATTTAATCTTTATCTCTCGTAGAGTCTCTAATTTCGTTTTGATTGACTTAAACCCTGCAAAACTTAGCAATATCTTTAATTCTTTATCGAACAAATCATAATATTTTGTAATGTCAATTAGTGAAGTAGAGACTTTCAAACCAATAAGATACGTTTCTTTAAAATGTTCAAATAAACTTTCATAATTGCTATCAAGGTTAATTTTAATTTGCTCCTCTACATTGTCCGTTTTTTGTGCAATGGATAATGTTTCTTTGGGCGTACTTTCTATTAAAGCCTGTTTTTTGCTCTGTTTCAAATATTCCAGTTGTTCGGTTATATGGTTCTTTAAGATTGAAAAATCAGAGTGCAAATCTTGATTTATTAATTTTCTGCCAATATTTCGTGAAACTTCGATTAGGTTCTGGAAGTCATTATTTCTATAAATTATATCTTCAAGATGCTTGATAGATGCGTTAATATTTGTTGTATATTCCTCTTTAATTAGTTCTAATACTCGCTCTAAACAACATAGTCCAAAATATAAATTATAAAATGGATTGTCTGGAATTTCTATTAATAAACTACTTTCACTCGATACCTTGCTCATAAGATTAGAGATAATTTTCTCCGCTTCTTTGTCTTCGTAGGCAAAACCAACAAAAATGCAATCTTTATAAAGTTGAATAAGTAAAAATGTCTGTTTAATTAATATTATATTCTGTGGTCTAACTTGCCCTCCGTTGCTCATATCTTTGTTAATTTCTTGAAATAAACCATCATGTAATGCAACTGTCACTTTATACCATCCCTTTTGTTCTTTATCTTGCATCGAATTATCATTTACGCCCTATCCTAATACTTTGGTCGGTGGAGGATAGGGCTTTTGTTTTAGGATTTAATTTATTAGTTCTCATGTTCAGCAAGCATATCCATAAACTCGCTATTGTCGAGTTTTAGGTATTTGCGGAAATTCTTTTCCGTACCGTGTCCCGTGGCTTTCATAATGATTGTAGGGGCTACGCCATCTCTAAACATATTCGTAGCAAAAGAACGCCTTGCGGTGTGGGTCGTTACCTGTTCCCATTTTTCAAAAAACTCAATTTGTTGCCCTCCCTCTATCGTGGAGGTAGTTTTAACTTTTTCATTGATTCCTGCCTTTATACACAATTCTTTCAGATAGGCGTTAATCTTTTGCTCTGAAATAATCGGTAACTCATTGTTATACTTACTTAAAATATCCCTCACAATAGGGCGTAGTGGCGTTGTGGCGGTGGTCTTAGTCTTGGTTTGGGTAATTTCTATGTAGGCATTTTCTTTGCCTGTCTTCTTGATGTTTTCAAGGCTTACTTGATACCAATCTGATACTCTAAACCCTGTATTCAGTCCAATCAAAAACAAATCACGTACTTTGTCAAGTCTCGAATTATCGGATAAATCAAGCTGTTCAATTTTGGCAATCTCATTTTTATTCAAATACACATCAATAGGGTTTTCAGTCAAAATTTTGGCTTCGTCCAAAAGGTTGTCTTGGTCGCTCCATAATTTAGCTTTCTTACATTCCCGTAGAAACACAATCAAATATTTTTGATATGAACCTATGGTATTGATTTTATATTTCTTCACCATTGTAAGGTAATGAACATATTCATGCCAAAACTTGCGGTTAAGGCTCTCAAAAGTGATAGTTTCACCTGTATAGGCTTCATACTCTTTCAGTCCACTAAAACCCGTACCATAGTTTTTAATGGTGCGTTCTGCCATTCTCATACCTTCATTGAGTTTCTTACCACTTTTACAATCGTCCATGAAAGTTTGGATAAAGTCAAAGAAAGTGATAGTTACAATCTTTGGAGGATTGAGGTAATTATCTAATTCAGATTTTAGAATGTTCTTGGTAAATTCCGTGGGAGGTTCGGCAAGGCTGAAACGTTGAGCCGTGTAATTGACAAAATTTTCAATCTTATCTAATTTGCTGTTGATTAAATCACGATTCGGGTGTGGGTTAGATAGGACGTGTTTAACCCGTGTATTTTTGAAACTCCAATAGTCAGGTAGGATTTTTAAACCAGTTGGGTAGATTAGTTGGTCTTTACCAAAACGAAAACCCACATAAATAATTTGTGGCGTTTTAGCCTTAACTTTGCGTAGTCTAAAAAATGCGTTAGCCATTGCGTTTTTGATTAAAATTTATTTCTGTAATTCGACACTACAAATATAAAGGTTTTCAAATCGGTTACGCAAATGGTTACGCATTTTTAGTTAATATATCTTAATGTAACTTAATGAGGTTTAATATGTATTCTGTTAAAAAGTGTCTTTAAACATTAATTGAGCGGTTTTTATTGCGTTTTTAGCTATTTCAAGATACTGTCAAATTAGGTAGGTTCGACAACGGCTCCGGGTACAATTACTTTTAGAAACCTTTTCAGATTCTCTGAGAAGGTTTTTTTATTTTCATTCATTTCCCAGAGTTTCTGTATTCAAGCTACAAAAATAAAAAACCTTCTACTTTTGATAGAAGGTTTTCTTTCTTAATGGAATTTGGTGAACTACTAATAACTTTAGATTTAAAGGTAAAACTATTGTTTCTGAAATAGCGTAGAGATTTAAAATGTGTCGGAAATCGACCAAACCAATGAAGACCGACACATTTA
>JAAFJL010000224.1 GCA_013298865.1 Cytophagales bacterium
TTTTCTCAACTTAGAAAATTAATAACTTGCAATTTAACGACTACTTAACTCCCCTCATGCAACCCTTTGTGTGTGCATTTCGTCTGTGTATTTGAAATGAATAAACAGAACATCATGAAAAACCTAAAATACTTTCGCAGGAAGTTTAATGTAACAATTAAGAATCCGATTCCGTATAATAAATTTTTTGTACACTAATGTTACAAAGTTTATATTTTGCGGCTACATCTTTCAAAATAACTTATTTTAAACAATAATGAGTCTTTTACAAATTTTACCCCGACTATGCTATTTATTAATAATTTTATGGATTAGCGGATATTTCTACTTTCTAAATCTTTTTAATTTTGACATCGTTTACGGTGATGACTTTGAATTATTCTTGCATTTTTGGATAAAATATCAAGATGCTACCAATATCTTCCAAAAAATAACAATTCTTTTTGATCAGTTTGTGGAACATCGCCTAATGTTTACACGACTGGTATATTTTATTTTGGTAAAAATGGGGATTGGAAATATTAAGTTCGTTGTCCTAATCGGTAATAGTTTTTTAATACTTCTTCTGTGGATTTTTCATTCAGTCCTCATAAAACAGTACAAGCTGTCTATCTATTATCTGTTACCAATTACTTTTCTGATTTTTCAACCTTGTTATTCCTTTGATGGTATGATTTGGGCGGCAGCAACACTTGCTTACATTCCTGTGAGTGTATTTTCAATTTTAACAATTTATTTACTCTGGCTAAATACAAATAAAACTTTTTGGTTTAGTTTAGGTACTGGTTTTTTTACTGTCTATACTTTTGGCAATGGTCAATTTATTTTAATAACTGCACTAATCTTTCTTGGAGTTCAGAAAAGATGGAAACTCTTTGCTATCTGGGCTGTTTTTACTACAATTACGTTAGTAACTTATTATTACAAATATGAAGTTCAATATGGAAGACCCAATATTTTTCTAAACTTTCTTAATCAACCATATTATATTGTTGTTAATACCCTTGTATTTCTGGGTGGTTTCTTAGAACAAGAAGAAGGTTTAGTACAATTATTCTCAAAAAAGAATATACTTTCAACTTCTTTAGGAATAGGAATTGTACTAACTTTTTTTAGGATGATTTTTTTAGAGATAAAACCTTATTTTCAAAGTAAAAAATTATATAATATTCCAAGTTCACTTACAGAAAGCCCAAAACAGGTATCTAAAACTAACATCTTTTGGTTAGGAGCAATATTATTCTTTATCATTAGTGCTGGTATTTTTTCAATATCAAGAACAGAAACAGATGCCATTTATTCACACATTAATCGTTATCGAATACATTCTATTTGTGCCGTCATTTTATCTTATGGGTTCATAGTAATTTTACTGAAACAAAAACTAAAAGTTTATTTCCTACGTGTGTCCATAATTATAAGTCTATTATTCTCAACATATTCATATTATTATTTTTATTATTGGATTTCAGATACCTCTCGTAATCTTCAAACAGGGTTACACAATTGGCATCATGAAAAACAATGGATGATTTACCGAGAAACTGCTTATTGGGAAACTGCTTCTAAGGCTATTTCGGCAGAATTTGAAGAAAAATATTCAAACGTTTATCGATTTCCGAGCAGTATTTTCGAGAAGATTGATACTTCTTTAAATACTCATAATGTTAAGATTCAGAGGGTAAAAAATAAAAGTAGTCGTTTAGTATTTTTAAGCAGTCCAACGCTATTTGGTAAATTTCAAACTCCGACAGATGGGATTTATTTGACATTCCAATCTAAACGCAGGACATATTTTTTTAGTACCCATCTTATTAGAAGTGGATTAAAGCAATTTATTGTTACTAAAAATTATTATCAAAAAGGTTTTTTTCTTGAATTAAATACTCAAAAAATTCCAATTGATAAGTATGATGTGGGAATAGTTATAAGAGAAAATGATAGGAATACTTTTATAAAAACAGGGCAGTCCGTAGATTTTACATCTCCTTTTTCCCGTATTTTTTAGTCGAAAACTCTATAAAAAAACCGCTACATCTTCCAGCGTTTTTCTCTGAATATCAGGTACGTATGTTTCTTGGGCAGGGTAACCGACTGGCAACAACAGGTAGGGACGCTCATTGTCTGGTCGATTGAGGATTTTCTTCAAAAAATTCATCGGGCTGGGCGTGTGTGTGAGTGTAACGAGTCCTGCTTGGTGAATAGCGGTAATCAAAAAACCTGCTGCAATTCCACAAGATTCTTGTACATAATAATGTTTGCTCTTGTCGGGGGCTGTTGTCTGCGAAAACATGACAATTAACCACGGAGCGATTTCGAGAAACGGTTTTTGCCAATCTGTACCTAAAGGTTTCAAATCTGTCAACCATTCGTCTGTCATGCGGTTCTGGTAACTTTCGTATTCTTCCTTTTCGGCGGCTTGCCTGATGGCTGATTTTATGGCTGGATTTTGAACCGCACAAAAAGTCCAAGGTTGTTTATGAGCCCCCGACGGTGCAGACGAAGCCGTAAGTATAATTTTTTCGATAACTCCCTGACTAACAGACCTATCCGAAAAAGTTCTTATACTCCTTCGGGTATCCATTTGTTCATAGAACTCCCCAGCTCGTTGCTCGATTATCTCCATCGATAAAGCCTCATACTCGTGCATAAGATGCGGAAATTCTTCGATTAATATTTGTTTTTTCATGTCTTTGTATCAAAAAAGTAGCACGGAGTTCCTCAGAGTTTAACACGGAGATTCACAAAGAGTTTATAAAAATATCAGGCGATTTTCGCCATCGTCATTCTCCAAAATTCACAACCTCTACAAACCCAAAACTTTCGCCATCGAATAAACCTAAATCGGATAGTTTCAAATTTGGAATTACTAATAATGCCATAAACGACAAACTCATAAAGGGCGAATTGAGCGTACTGCCTAAGTTTTCCTTTGAAAATTGGTCAATTTTGGCATATTTTTCTGCTACTTCGTAGGCATCATCGCCAGACATTAATCCTGCAATTGGTAATGGTAAAATTAATTTTTCGCCCAAATTACTTACCGCAGAAACGCCTCCTTGTGCCTCAATGACTAAATTTATGGCAGTATTTAGACCTTCATCGTCCACACCGATGGCAACAATATTGTGGGAATCATGAGCCACCGAAGAAGCAATTGCTCCTTGTTTCAATCCAAAATTTTTGATAAAAGCAATCGCTGGCGGAGCATCACTATAACGATTTACAACTACAATTTTCAGAATATCTCGCTCTGTATCAGATACAATTTGTCCGTTTTCTATCTTCGGAATATGCTCAGATTTTAGGGTAATTAACTGCCCGTCAAGCACTTCAATGACTTTGATTGTTTTGGGTGAAACTTCGCCAACCGAGAAACCAAAATCCTCTTTTTTCTTGGGAGAACAATCAAAATTATTCACTATTTTACTCGGCAAATTTGGAATTTTTGACACTCCATTTTCTGCCACAATTTCACCATTTAGGTAGGTTTGTAAAATCTTAAATTCAGTCGGATTATTGATGATGATAAAATCTGCGGCATCGCCTTCTCGCAATAATCCCACGGGTAAATTGTAATGCAAAACTGGATTCACACAGGCAACTTGCAAGATTTCAAACAGCAAATTTGTGTATTTGGCTAATGCTCGTTTCACCAAAGCATCAATATGAGATTCTACCAAATTATCAGGATGTTTATCGTCAGAACAAAACATCATATTTTTGTAATGCTCTGGTAATAAGTCAATTAAGGCTTCAAAATTCTTTGCTGCTGAACCTTCTCGAATCAGGATTTTCATTCCAAAACCCAATTTGTCCAATGCTTCGGCAGCCGTAAAACATTCGTGGTCTGTCTGGCAACCTGCTTCAATGTATCTTCGGGCATCATCTCCACGCAGCCCAGGGGCATGACCATCAATGGGTTTTTGGTAGCGTTTTGCCAAGGCAATTTTCGCCATCATGTCGGGGTCTTGGTGCAGCACGCCAGGGAAATTCATGACTTCTGCCAAGTAGCCAATCTCAGGATAATGCTGAAATAATTCCTCAATATCATCTGGTGTAATGGTCGCCCCTGCCGTCTCGAAAGTCGTTGCTGGTACGCAAGAAGGTGCCCCAAAACAAAATTTAAAAGGCGTTTGTCGGGCATTTTCTATCATGTATTCTACGCCCGATTTCCCCAAAACATTGCCAATTTCGTGCGGGTCAGACACCGTAGCGACCGTGCCATGCACAACTGCCAAACGGGCAAATTGTGCAGGAGTCAACATTGAGCTTTCTACGTGTACGTGGGCATCCACAAAACCCGATAAAATAAAATTAGCATCAGGATTTGGGCTTTCTGAAAGAGGAGTGATTTTCTGGATAATACCATTTTCTACATCAATCGCACAGTATTGGATGTTTTTTTGAAGGATATTGATAAAGTTCGCTGTTATCTGCATGAAGTTTTTGTTGGGGTGAGGTTAAATATGCTGTCAATAATTTTGATTTTTACCCACAGATTTTCGGAAATTTTTAATAGCATAAATCTACGAATAGTGTTGTTTTTGGGCAAAGTTTGCAAGAGATATAAGTTCTATCATTCACTCATTCTATCACTCATTATATACCCCTCTTCTAAAACTACTTTATCCTTGCCTACGCTCAGATAGACTTCTCGTCCGCAAGGAATTGCCCAGTTTTCTGCTTCATGACCAACAGGAAAATCATAACAAACAGGAAAATTGTATGCTGCAACGGCTTCTTGAATAATTTCTTGGGGTGTTTTGCCAAATGGCGTTTCGTTGTCTTTACATTCAGAAAAATGCCCGATGATTAAACCGCTCAGATTGGCTAATTTCTTGGCTCTTTTTAACTGAATCATCATACGATCTATATTGTAAAGATACTCGCCGACGTCTTCCAGAAACAAAATTTTATTGCTGAAATCTAAGTCCGAATTTGAGCCAATTATATGTGTCAATAAGGCTAAATTTCCCCCAATAATTGTTCCTTTTCCTTCGCCCAAACGGTTCATATCAGAGGGCGGAACTTGGTATTTTAGCCTTCCCCCAAAAAGTAAATTTCTGAGACTTTCCAAAGATTCTTCTCCACCGCCCTGAGCAAAAAGTTTTGGCATTACGCCATGAATACTTTCTAATTCTTGTTTTTGTAAATGACAATGAACCGCCGTAATATCCGAAAAACCAACAATCCATTTTGGGTCAGTTCTCAAACTCGTAAAATCAATCATGTCAATAATCCTTGAACTACCATAACCTCCTCTTACTGAGAAGATTGCCTTGATTTCTGGACTATCAATCATTCTCTGAAAATCATTTGCACGGGTATTGTCATCACCTGCAAATTGGTGATAAACTGCTGTAACAGAATTCCCCAGCACTACTTTTAGCCCCCATTCTTTTTCTAAAATCTGAATGGCAGGCGTTAATAATTCAAAATCGACTTTGCAAGCCAAGGCAAGTAATCCGACGGTATCGCCTTGTTTTAATTGATTCGGTTGTAACATTATCCTATAAAATTGTCACTCTGTTTGTTAGTTTCTTCTTTGATTTTTGGCACGTATTCACTGAAAAGTGGGACTTCATTATAGTCTGATAATTTAGACACATCTAAAGAAATTACTTGCTCTGAATTTTGTACTAATATTGACGCAAACTTTGCTCCCCAGACAATCTCTCTGGCATGATAAGAAGTTCGAGATTGTACCATTTGATTAAAAGTATCTTCGGTGGCTTTAAAGAGAACCATCATCTCGCCATCGTTGGCAATAAGTTCTTCGTGGCTTATGCCGAATAATGGACTTTCTTCTGTGATTGGATGTACGAGTGTCCAGTTAGTTGGGAAAAAACTCACTTTACTCCGTTCTAATTCTAAAGAATAATAACGGCGTAAGGTCTTTCCATCTGGTTGTTTTTCAAGCATGGACATCGTTACTTCTACTTGGGCATCAATCAGTTGATGACTCCGTTCATTGATAATTCTGAACATCAAACCTGTGATGTCTAAATAAGGAGAAATCAGGGCATTTTCAGAATAAATGATACGGGCAATTGGGCGAGAAAAACGCCCATAGAGCAAACCAGTAGCGATAGCAAATGCTAATAAACCCATCAGTGATTCAATGGATGCGACAAAACTCATCCAAAAACCATAAGGTGCGATTCGTCCATAACCAACCGTAGTTAATGTTTGAGCAGAAAAGAAAAAGGCATCCCAAAAGCGAGTTGTTGGCGTACTAAGGTCTGCTCCGTGCAGATGTTGTACACCAATGATTTCGTAAAAAAAAGCAAAAAGCAAATTGGTTAATATAAAAACGACCATTACCATAGCAATGAATCGTTGCCATGAACAAGTAATGAGTCGATTGAACAAATTGAGTTTTGCCCATCGGCTGGTGTTTAACCGCTTAACATTGAAACTACCATCACGATTGACGAGTCGTGTGGCAGGGTCAGTTATCTGCGTGCCAAAACCGACATCTTTTCTTTGTTCTTCGGCTTCTAAGAGTTTATCTTTATGTTTGTGTAAAATTTTCATGATTATATATTCGCAATTTACTTAAAATTTATCACAAGGTTTTTAGAAACAACAAAGCCTGTCCGTAATTTTGTTCGGTTTTGAACAATTTTTAATTCGTAATTCCTAATTTTTAATTCTCTTGAATCTCACAATCGTACATCCCTGTTATAATCCGCAATCCCTTTGGGCAGAAGAATTGGCTTTTTATTACAAAGCTTTTTTGGCAGGTTTACCTTCTGATACAAACGTGGCTGTGATTGTAGTAAATGATGGTTCGAGCAAAGGAATTGAAGCATCCGCAATTGAGTATTTGAAAAGTCAAATATCTGATTTTCAGATGATTAATTGTGAAAAAAATCAAGGAAAAGGGGCGGCTTTACGAGTTGCGGTACAGGAAACTAAAACTGAAATCGTGATTTATACCGATGCTGATTATCCCTACAAAATGGAAAATGCTTGGGATATGTTCGAGTGTTTGGCTTCTGGGAAATATGATATTGTGGTGGGGGTTCGGGATGATCATTATTATGAACAATTGCCCAGAATCAGGAAGGTTTTTTCGCTTTCACTGAAATATATGAACTACTTTTTCTTTCCAAAATTATTTGTAAAAGATACTCAATCTGGCTTGAAGGGCTTTAACTTGAAAGGGAAAGAGGTTTTTTTACAGACAAAAATCAATGCTTTTTT
>JAAFJL010000225.1 GCA_013298865.1 Cytophagales bacterium
CAACGCAACAATATGCCCAACCCGAAAGTCGGTATAACCTTTTTCTCTCAGAAAATCAGTCGCAACTTCGCTCATGTACCGATACGATTTGTTCAATAACCGTCCGAGTAAACGACTTTTATTTTCCTTAAATCTTGCGATTTCTTCTATTTTCTCCGAATCCATAATGGGCTATTTTCAAAAATTATATTACAAATATATGATAAAAAAAATAATTGTCAATCTACTTGACTATATTAGTAAACTTGGTTTACCTTTGTAAGGCTAAATTTAATATAAGTTCATGATTTATTAATTGATTTGTAATTCAAAACTCGTTCAAATATGAAAAAATCTGAACAAAATGTCTCCATTATCTTTGAAACGCCATTTTATGTTATCCTTTTTGAAAACTCTATTGATGGTAAATATTCTGTAGCAAAAGAAATTATTGGAACAAGTGACCCTACGAATTCTGATTTAGCAATTTTCTTTGAACAATTGGATTATGATAGACTAAATTTTTCAGAACCAATTTTGGAAGATAAACAAAAGGAATTCAAGAAAATTTCTTTCAAAAAACAACAAAAATTAGCCAAAATTCAAACCGAGAAAAAGACACTTTACACTTATACCAAAGCAAGTGAACAGTTAAAGTTATTACAAGAACAAAATAAGAAAGAAAAGAAACAAATCTCTAAACAAGAAAAAGAAGAAACCGAAGATTTCAAGTATCAATTAAGAGTAAAGAAAAGTAAAGAAAAACATAAAGGTCATTAAAATTAATTCTCAAATAATAACATGGAATCACAAAATCCAATTAAAAAATTCCTTCCAAGAATCATTCTTTTGTGCGTGTTGGGGACTGCCGCATATTTTGGGTATAACAAATATAAGTACGCTGTTACCCACGAAGACACAGATAATGCTCAGATAGAAACTTATTTTGTGCCTGTTTTGCCACGTATGGCTGGGTACGTAAAATCAGTGAATGTGAAAGATTATGATGTCGTGAAAAAAGATGAAGTTTTAGCAGAAATCGATACCGACGAAGCTCAGTTGGTTTTGGAAGAATTAAATGCTGATTTTATTCAATCACAAACCGATGTAGAAACCGCAAAGGCTAATATCAATAACTTGAATGTTACGATTCAGTCGGCAACGGCTAATTTGAAAGCTAATTATTTACGCAGAGAAAAAGCAAAAAAAGATGCCGAACGTGATGCTAACTTATTGGCAGACAATGCAATAACTCGAAAACAAGCAGACGACAGTAAAGCAAATGCCGAGATTCTGGCGGCTCAATACGAAGCTGGTCAGGAAGATATTGCTACCGCAAAATCAAGATTGCCCATTTTTCAAGCGGCTCTTCATAAAGCAGAGGCAGTTTTGGGTGTGAAGAAAGTGAAGATTGAACAACAAAAATTACGACTAAATTATTCAAAGGTTTACGCTCCGACTTCAGGAAGAATTGGGAAGAAAAATGTAGAACCTGGTCAGTTTATTCAGGCTGGTCAACCATTAATGACGGTTGTTCAAGATGCTACTTTTTGGGTTGTGGCAAATTTCAAGGAAACACAAGTGAAAAATCTTAAAATTGGAGATGAGACGGAGTTGAAATTAGACGCTTATCCAGATAGAATCTTGAAAGGAAAAATCATTTCAATTGCAGAAGCAACAGGAGCAAAAACTTCTCTTTTACCAGCCGATAATGCCTCTGGAAATTTCGTGAAAGTAACCCAAAGAGTTCCAGTAAAAATTGAAATTTTAGATTTAGAAAAAAACAAAGGAATCCTAAGAGCAGGACTTTCTTTGGGGGTAAGCATTTTAATTAATTAAAAATTAAAAATTATGAATTAAAAATGGCTGGCTAACGAATTAATTGTGAATTGAAAATGGCTGGCTGACAAAGTTTGTGGAGATGATTAAAATAAATATAAGTCATAAGTGCCTGATTATCAGTGTGTAATAATTTTGAAAGTAGAAGGTAAGCATGAAAAAAGAAGATAATACAATCCTAAAGAAAAGTATAGATTTCGCAATCAGAGTAGTGAATTGTTACAAATATCTGACAAGTGAAAAAAAAGAGTTTGTGATGAGTAAACAAATGCTTCGTTCAGGAACATCTATTGGAGCAAATATCAACGAAGCCATTTATGCAGAATCAAAAAATGACTTCATCCATAAGATGAATATTAGCTTGAAAGAAGCGGCAGAAACAGAATATTGGTTGTTGATTTTGAAAGAAACTACTTTTATTGATGAAGCAATCTACAACTCCATACAAAAAGATATTCAAGAAATTATTAAGATTTTAGCGTCAATCGTGAAAACATCACGAGAAAATAGATAAGATATAACTCGTTGATTTTCAATGCTTTATTGATTGTCTGTGCTTGCCTAAAATAGGTTGACACGATTTGTGAATAATGACAATATAGTCAAAATGGTATTATACATTGATTGGGGTTAATGTTTTTTGTTTCATTAGTTGTCCAAATTGCTAATTTAGGTCTTTTTTCGACCGCAAGTTCTTTGATATATTGTTCAAACGATTCAGGTGTCATTTTCAATAATGAACTATGAGGTCTGCTATAGTTGTAAGTATCAATCGTCTGTTTGAGTCTGTATTCTAATTGCTCAGGATTGGTAATATTCCAATATCTGAGGTACTGATTTTTGATAGTACTGTTCACTCTTTCTATATGACTATTTTCGTGAACTTCGTTACACATACTGATTTTTATTCCTGCATTTGTGAGGAGTTCCACATAACCATCACTGACATATTGACCGCCTCTATCAGAATGGTGAATTAGGTTGGTAAATACCTTTTGTTTACGAGTTTTAAAAGCCATTTCAAGAGCTTGACAATTGTTATCGGCTCTCATATTATCAGCCAGAGAATAACCAACTATTTTACGAGAATATACATCCATAATCAGGACAATGTAGTAGAATTTTCCTGCCAAATTATAGTAGGTAATGTCACTTGTCCATAATTGATTAATATCGTCTAATTTTTTATCAACTAATAAGTTTTTATAACGACTATATGGACTCGAAAAAGTGGTTCTAATCGGATTCTTGAATGTTATTAACCTAAAACCGTACATGAGCCCGATACTAATAAAAGCATCACGCCCCAAGCCATCGGGTTGAAGAATATCATAAATTACTCGTAAACCCATGCCTGGATGTACGTCTCTTGTTTGTAAAATTAGACCCACAATTAGGTATTCTAAGTTAGCCCATTTTCGCTCTCTAATTAGCCGTTGATGATGAGCTTGTCTGGAAATATTACAGAGTTGAAACAAGTCATTCATGGCATAATGATGTACTTTAGCATTAGCTCGAAAATACTCTAAAGTTTCACATTGAAGTTTTTTTTAAAATCAATGTCATACTCTTTTGAGGCTAATTCAACCAACTTTTCAAGGTAATCTAATTGCATTTGTTTTTGCCCAAGTCGGCGTTCAAGTTCAGCAACCTGAACTAATAATTCACTTGTTCTTTGAGCCTCGCTTTCTTTTTGTACGACCATCGTTGTTCCTTGTTTATGTTGGGATGAATAAAGATAAATCCAGCGATAAACCGTTGGTGGAGTTACGTCCCACAAGGTACAAAAAGAACTGATATTATACAGTCCAGCATTTAATTCCTGAACTTTTTCTCGTTTGAACTCTTCGCTAAAGATTCGCCTTTGACGAATATTTAGTTTTGTACTTTTTTTAGATTCTAATTTTATTTTGCTCATTTATAAGTTGATTTTTATGTCAACCTATTTTAGGCAAGCACAGTCTGTAATTTTTAATTCATAATTTTTAATTCATAATTTTTGAAAAAATACATCATCGTACTCACAACGGTAACGGCAGCTATAATGGAACTGCTCGATACCACGATTGTCAATGTTGCCCTAAACCAAATTTCTGGTGCTTTGGGGGCAACCATTGAGGACATCGCTTGGGTGATTACTTCGTATGCGATTGCGAATGTAATTATCATTCCAATGACTGGTTTTTTGGGTGAATATTTTGGTCGAAAAACATATTATCTAACTTCCATGATTCTCTTTGGTATAGCCTCATATTTTTGCGGTGCATCTGATAGTCTATGGGAATTAGTGCTTTGGCGATTTTTTCAAGGCATTGGCGGAGGGGCATTGCTATCAACCTCACAAGCCATTCTGTTTGATGCCTTTGAAACCAAAGAACGTGGATTAGCTTCGGGGCTTTTTGGTATGGGAATCGTACTTGGTCCAACCCTCGGTCCAGTACTCGGCGGTTATATTGTTGAACATTACAGTTGGGAGCAAATTTTCTATGTAAATATTCCTATCTGTTTGGTAGCCAGTGTATTAACAATTTTATTTATTGATAGAAAAGCAGGCGAAGGCGAACGAAAAGACGAAATCAAGATAGATTATTGGGGCATTGGTTTGCTGATAATGGGGATTGGTTCTTTGCAATATGTATTAGAAAAAGGAGAATCTGAAAGTTGGTTTGAATCCCGTCAGATTGTAATTATTAGTCTCATGGCAGCTGTTGGACTGATTGGTTTTGTCTGGCGAGAACTCATAACCGACCATCCAGTCGTAAATCTAAGAATTTTCAGATACAACAAATTTGCATTTTCTACTGCGTTTACCCTTGTTTCAGGTTTCGGACTTTTTACATCAGTATTTGTTTATCCCGTTTTGGTACAAAGAATTAACGGATTCACACCCTTAGAAACGGGTCTATCCTTGATGTATCCTACCCTTGCAGCGGTCGTTTTGTTTCCAGTAATTGGGAAACGAATGGGGGCGGGGGCATCACCAATTCCATTTATGACAATCGGGATAATTTTCTTTATCATTTTTGGATTTTACTCTGGTACAGCCACCACCGACATGGGGCGTTGGGATTTCTTTCCGATGCAATTATGTCGAGTTTTAGGTATTGCTATGTTACAGTTACCCCTTATTAGTCAGGCAGTTGCTGGTCTAAAACCTCAAGAGTATCCAGCAGGAATTGCCCTCACGAACATGATTCGACAATTGGGCGGTGCTTTCGGAATTGCTTTGGCAAATAACTACGCAACTGCTCGTGCAGGACAACATCGCTCGGATTTAATGGCAAATATGAGTACTGATAATCCTCTTTTTAATGAAAGATTAGCAGGTATTGTCCGAAACTTGACAACTTCAACTGGCGATGCTTTCAATGCAACTTCAATCGCTTATAAGCAATTAGAATTAACGGTTGTCAAGCAGGCTTATTACTTGGCTTATTTAGATACATTCAGATTAATTTCGATATTTTTTATCATGATTTTTCCATTATTATATTTCCTGAAAACTAAAAAAATATCACCGCAAGATGCCGCAATTGCAGCAAAAGCAGCCGCAGAAAGCCATTAAGTCAATTAACAATTATCAGTTAACAATTATCAAATAACAGTTAGCAGTAATCAGTGAACAGTTATCAGCGAACTATTGTGGTGTCAGGTTCTCAAACCTGACACCACAGCAATAAACAATTAACAATTATCAATAGACAATTATCAATTAACAATTATCAGTGAACAATTAATATTTGTTAATTGATAACTGTTTACTGATAACTGTACAACTGTTTTTACCATGAAATACAGATTTTTAACCATATTATTTCTTGTGTCTTTTCAGGTATCTGCACAAGAAAAAACGAATGAGACACTCAACCAATTGGTGCGTTCGGCGATTGAATATGCTCCTAAAATTAAAGAGCAACAACAGTTAATTACGATTGGTGATTATAAAACTAAAATCCAAGAATCTGCCCTAAAACCTCAGATTCAGTCGGAGATTGGGGTGACTCGTATCGACCCTGTGGCGAAGGCTCAATTTGCTTTTGGACCAAGCCCTACTTCATTGCAATTTCAACCAAATATGAATTACAATGCCAATATTGGTGGTAATTACGTAATTTATGATTGGGGAAAGCAATTTGTCAATATTGAGAAATCGAAATTAGAAACGGAATTGGCGAAGACTGGTGTAGATGGGCTAAAAAATATCTATGCTTATCAAGTGGCAAATTTGTATTACGGAATTATTTTCTCTCAGAGAGCCATCGAAGTGCAAAAAGAACAGTTGAAACTGATTGATGACAACGGAAAGATAATCAGTAATCGTTTGAAACAAGGTGACGCTTTAGACTATGACCAAGTATCGGTGCAGGTACGGTATAAAAATGCAGAAACTCGACTGACCGATTTACAAAGTCAATTGGAACGTCAATATATCTACCTTTCAGCATTGACAGGAAAAGAGACTCGTGGAATGATTCCAGAAAGAGCAGACTTTAATTTGGGCATTGCAGAATTGTCAACAGAAGGAGCATTGACCCAAGCACAAGCCAGCAATTTCGACCTTAAAGTGCTAAAAGACAGAGACTTAATTGCAGAACGAGATGTGAAAATTGCACAAATGAATGCTTTGCCGAGTATAGCAGCGAATGCACAAGTCGGTATAAGGAATGGTTATTTGCCAAGAATTAATGGCGAAACACCTGCGATTACTGATGATTTTAAACTGAATACTATTTTGGGTGTAAAACTCACAATTCCAGTTTATACTGGACACCGTGGGGCGTACCAAACCGAGATGGCAAAGGTTAATCGGGAGATGTTGAAATATTCGGTTGATGCTACCAACCAAGCCTTGAAACGAGATTTAGAAGCTGCACAAAATGATTATAATTCAGCAAAAAGTAAATTGGTATTGTCCGAAAAAAATGTTTATCAGGCACAATACGCCCTCAAATTAGCAGATGCAAGATACAAAAATGGCGTTCTAACAAATGTAGAAATCGAAGCTGCCCAAGTAGCGTTGAAAGACGCACAATTTGCTCAATTGCAATATCAGTATCAGATGGCATTGGCAAAATTAGAAATGAACCGCCTGGCAGGGGTGAAGTTTTGGTAGAATTAAGAATTCTGGGTTTCAACTATGATATATACGGAAGTCGTCCTTCAAAAGGCTACGGTTTATACATAAGTCTATAAGTATTTGAAAATGAGTTAGTTAATCTCTCCGAGTGTTCCCCTTCTCAGCAGGAGAAGGGGTTAGGGGATGAGGTCAAAATGTATCGTCCTGAAATAGGTTGACAAAAGTTTGACAGTACTAACTTGATAAAATACAATTTTGAATAATTCATTATTTGTGTTCG
>JAAFJL010000226.1 GCA_013298865.1 Cytophagales bacterium
TGCAGCAGTAAATATGGAACAAGTAGAAACACTGATTGAAGCAATTAAGCGAGTGTAGGATTATTTTGTTTGGAATTTGAGAGGCATAAAAAATGGAAATTTCTATTTTTTATGCCTCTTTTTTATGAGTGTATTGGTGTAATTCTCATTACTCCCCTGGATATACCAAACCAATTTGGCTACGGATTTCGCACATTAATTCCATCAATTCCAAGCTAAATTGTAAGGGTAATTTATCGTTCTCGATACGACCTTCTGCCAAACATCTTTGTACGTCCTGAGCCTCATAACTATACCCCCAACCTAATCTTTCTGTCTCGAAAACATGAGTTTTTTCTCCGTAAATTTCCAGAGTCAAACCTTTTGTTTCATGGAAACGCCCATGAATTAACAGTTTTCCTTTTGAACCGTAAATCGTGCAAGTCGTATCTGTAACAGCTCCGAGTGTCGAAAAAAGAGTTGCCGTAGCTCCGTTCGGAAAGGAAAGTGCCATTGAACAATTGGTGTCCACGCCAGTAGGTGCCATAGTAGCAACTGCTTTCACTGATGAAGGATTCCCTAAGAGTAACTTGCTGATAAACAGAGGGTAAATGCCAATATCGTACAAAGAACCACCCGTTAATTCAGGGTTGAAAAGGCGAGATTTTTCATCGTACTGTGCTAAAAAACCAAAATCTGCCGCTACGTGAACGATACTGCCAATTTTGCCAGAATTGATAATTTCTAAAGTCTGAGCAATAGAAGGATGAAACCTTGTCCAGATGGCTTCTTGCAAGAAAATATTTTTCTCTCGAGATTTTGCCACCATTTCTTCCAACTGTACTGAGTTTACAGCGAAGGCTTTTTCACATAGCACAGCCTTGCCTGCTTCCAAGCACATCAGTGTGTTTTCGTAATGTTGTGCGTGTGGCGTAGCAATATAAATAACATCAACTTCAGTACAATCAGCTAATTCCTGATAACTCCCGAAGGCATTCGGACAATGGTGTTTTTCTGCGAAATCCTGAGCTTTTGCCAAGTTACGAGAAGCCACAGCGTACAATACACCGCCACTCACGTGTGCAACTAAATCATCAGCAAATTTCTCAGCAATTTTTCCGCAAGCTAATATGCCCCAACGGATTGGTTTTGTAGTTGTGTTCATTGTTTTTTGGTTTTTTTGGTACTTTTTCGGTAAATTTTTCGGTTCACGGTGAACGGTCAAAGGTGAACGGTTTTTTTCGGAACATTTTTTGGTACAAGATGAACGGTTTTCTCTACATGATTTACGACTCCCCGTTTACCGTGAACCGTTCACCGTGTACCGATAATTCCCGTTTTTTATCTTTCAATCGGTACAAAAGAATTACTTTTTTATTGGAAACTTTCTCTAAAAATGGTTTCAAAATTTGTTCGGCTGATTTCCGAGTTTGTTCTTCTATTCCCATATCTTTGGCGGATTCTTGTATCTTTAATTCTGCTTCTTGGTAGGCATTATCCATAAGTTTTGTGGCATCCAAAAGAGCGAATTCTGTGTCATAAACCTTTGATTTTGAATGATCTACCTTAAAATTGCAAACCTCTGGTTCAGGTAAATGTACTACCAACGTGTCGCTGCTTGTACTGAGGTCAGCAACGGTAATTTTTGTCAAATCCAAGCATCCAACCACTTCACCTTCAACGATTACAAGAGCCTTGGCGTCTGGTAAAATATCTTTATGAATCGTACTTTCAACCACATCTTTTATCCTGAATTTTACTAACTCCAATTTACCCAAACTTGCAATTTGCTGAACAATTAAGTGGTGGTCGGTTTCGGTGGTATTTTCGCCCCAATGCTCATAGATATTTTTGCCTTTTTCCCAAGCCAAAACCGCTACGATAATAATGAGAATTAGTGGAATGAGACGAACAAGTTTTTTAAACATGATTGGTTGATTTTAGAATATAAATTTAGTAGTTGAGAATTGTAGTTTTGTAAAATAGGGGTGATATTTTTTCGGATAAAGCTGTCGTAAGATTCACGGGACAGATTCCCACTGTACGAAAGCTACACAAAAAAAGCCCATAGATTATTCCATGAGCTTTCTTTGTATTTTTTGGAAAATATTCAAACAAAAAATGTAACTAACTAATTGTCAGTGACTTAAATTTTTAATTTTGCATTTTTAATTCTTAATTAATCTCAGTGAACATCTGTTGGTCTTGGCTGACTTTCTAAATCAAATAATCCGTTCAGTACTTCTACTAATTGTTCGGCTTCTCCACGTTTGCAGGCAGCTTTCAATTGGAGTACTGGCAGTTTGATGATTTTCTGAACAATACTCATCGTTATCTTTTCGATTTTTTCTGATTCTTCCGAACTTAATCCTTTTAAATGTCTCGCCATTTCGTCTTTACGAATCTGTTCGAGAGCATTTTTTAATTTATTTATCGTGGGAGAAACCACCATTTCTTTCGACCAATCTTCAAAACTAACAATTGATTCTGCGATGATTTGCTCTACGTGTGGAATCGAAGCCAATCTTTGTGCGAGTGCAGCGTCTGCCCTTTCTCGAAGCGTATCAATGTTATAAACTAAAACACCAGGTACTTCTTCCAAATTCTCTTCTATACTTCTTGGTACAGATAAATCAATGAAATATTTGAAAGTCAGTGCATTCATTCCTTCAATCATCTCTTTGGTTATCAGAGGTTTATCTACTTTTACAGAAGAAATAATAACGTCTGCTTGTTTGATTTCTTCTTTAAAATTTTCAAAATCTGCTACCCTGAAATTACGTCCTACGGCTACTTTTTCTGCCTTTGCACGGGTACGATTCATGACCGTGACCTCAAAGGCTTTTTCTGCCATATTCTTGCAGACATCTATTCCGATTTCTCCCAAACCTAAAATCAACACTTTAGGCAAAACAATATTCTGAGTAATTTCTTCTGAAAGGGCAACGGCAGCATAAGAAGTAGAAGCGGCACCGTCACGGAAGGAAGTTTCTTGGGCTACTTTTTTATTCGCAAAGAAAATCGTGTGCATCAATCGGTGCAAGAATGGACCAGCCATTCCTAAATCTGCAGAAATCTGATAAGCGTGTTTTACTTGATTGGGAATTTGTAAATCGCCCACTACTTTTGAATGCAAACCCGTTGCGACTTCAAACAGATGCTGAACGGCTTCTGATTGAGTATTGAAATGTTGGAAATATGCAAAATAATTATCGCTGTCCGTGATACCTTTTTGAAGCAATAAAAGTTTGATGATAGCTAAATTATGATTCAGCCCAGAAGCATAATAAACCTCTGTCCGATTACAAGTTGATACAATTATGGTTTCCTGAATTCCGAATAAATCTCTGATTGTCAGTGAAAAATTCTTGATTTCTTCCTCGTTTAATGCAACTTGTTCCCTGATAGCCAGTGGGGCAGTCTTGTACGATAAACTAAAAGATATGAATTGATTTTGCATGGTTTTTTACTAATATTGGCACAAAATTACTACACGTTTCAGTAAAATAGGTGGCTTTAAGGCTTATTCTTGAACCGTATTCTTAATTTAGAATTGTTTTAAATAATCAATAAAAAGAATGTTGCTATTTCTTGGAAATATTCAATTTTTAGGAGATTGAAAAAGCGAGATTTTAGCCTTAGATAAAGTATAAGTAGCTGTTGGCATTTGGCTGTTGGCTATTAGCCTTCAAATCAGAAATTTGTCAAATTAAAAGTGTCGATTATAAAATATTTGTTACTTATTCAATCGAGACGGGGCTTTAATTAAAAAGGTTGCTGTATGACGTTGTGTTTCTTAGAATTTGTATCTGCTGACGCCCTGTTGCTCGCCCCAAATCAGAATTTGGGGCGAGCGTAGAGATTTTACGTCTATAAAAACATAGTCCCGAAATTTAATTCATCTCATAAAAATCTTCTTCAAAATGACCGAAATCTCACGTCGTAATTTCTTGTATCAAGCAGGTTTATTGACCTCCGCTTCATTGATTCCTTTGGATATTTTTGCCAAAGTTCCAAAATTGCAATTAGCTTATTCTGCCATTACTTGGGGTGGTAAAGATTTGGATGCAATGAAAGATATTGCCTCTCTGGGCTTCAAGGGTGTACAATTACGTGCCAATGCCTATGATAATTACAAAACAAAAGTGAGTGAACTGAAAGAGCAAATCTTGGCAAACAATTTGTCTTTGCCCATGTTTTCGAGTGGTAATGTTGAGATTGATTCTGCCAAAGAACAAAGTACCATTGATATTCATGTGGCACACGCCAGTTTTGTAAAAGCATTGGGTGGAACAGCGATTCAATTGACAAATTCTCTTCGTAAAAAAGGCGTCGCACCTACCACCGAAGAACTAAAAAGATTGACTTTTGTAATGAATGAAATTGGTAAACAAACTGCTGATTTAGGGATTCAGACAACTTACCATAACCACATGAACCAGTTTGGCGAAACACCCGAAGAAGTCGATACAATTGTGCAGGCAATGAACCCAAAGTATTTGAAATTACTGTTGGATGTTGCCCATTATCACCAAGGCGGAGGCGAGCCTGCCAAAGCGGTTTTGCAATACAAGGACATCATTCACGCACTGCATATAAAAGACGTACAATCTCCTTTGCCCGATAAACCAGAAGATAAAAAAGCCTACAAATTTGTAGAATTAGGACAAGGCAATGTAGATTTGAAAGGAGTTTTTGATAACTTACAGAAAATCAATTTCAAGCAATGGGCAATTGTAGAATTAGACGGAGTACCAGTCCAAAACCGCACGCCAAAGCAATCAGGCGAGATTAGCAAGATTTTTTTAACTGATAAAATTGGGTTTAAGATTTAATTTTAGTAGTTTTTATTCGCACCAAATTTGAATTTGGTGCGGGCGGGGGTATATAAAATATCCTAATTCTTAATATTGATTTTAGATTTTACATAAGTTACTACAACATTACTTAATAAGTCTATATCATCCACTACCCTAACAAATTCAATGTCCATTTTTAAAATAGTACATATTTTCTCAAACCGTTCCTCTGAAAGAGTCGTTTCCCCATTTTCTATAAGTTGATAAGTCTGCTGTTTGATTCCAAGCTCATTAGCAATATTATCTTGTGAATATCCACGTAGAAGTCTTGCAATCCTAATTTTTTTTCCTAATTCAAAGGTTTTTTTCATGATTATTGTGAGGTTTGTAGTATGAGTAAAACTTAATTAGAGACAAATATATATGAATACTTGTAAATTACAGATGATGAATCTGTAATTTACAAGCGTTTTTTTTTTATATATATGTCAAAAAAATAGACTTTTACACATTCAGTAACCTGAATCGCAGAAGTCGAATAGCGAATATAGTAGACATTGAAAATCTAATAATCATAAATACTATGAGACGATTAATGAAGTTTTTTAAATTTATTATTGTACCTGCATTAATTATGACTGGTGCTATTTCATGTAACAAGAATGAGATTGATATTAACCCTCATGATTCGGTACAGATTACATTAAATTCAAAAATAATAACTAATAAGTTAGGGATTTTAGAATTTAAAGATTTTGAGAGTTTTAGACAGACTGTAAGTGAATTAAAAGATATGAGTAAAGCAAAGAAAATACTATGGGAAAAAGAACATAATTTTATTTCGCTTGAAAGTATTTATGATGTAGTACTCAAAGATGAATCAGAAATATTAAAAAATATTAAGAATACTTTTAAAGACGTCAGTGGTGTGGAACGTAGTGATTTTCCCAATACTCATTCTAATTCTTTCAAAAAGTATAGTAATTCATTAGTAAGTACAGGGGAAAGTATAATTGATATTCCTCTAATGAACATTAATATTGTCGATTATGCAAATGTTGTCAATAAAGATGGCTTTGTTAGAATTAAAGGGGTTTTATTTCAATTTAAGAAAGATATTATAAAGATAGGTGAGGTCAAGGGAGAGGTGAGTATAAATGATTTAGATGATATTGGTAACGCATCAAAAAATGAATCACGCATTCAAGTTTTAGCTTCCAATAGACAGTCAAATAAACAAGCCAGAATCCTACAAAATGGCTCAAAATCTTGTATCGGGGGATTAGGTAGAAATTTAGCTATCGGAATAGTTGATTATTCAGATACATTTATTGTAGCATCAGAGGGAGATCCAGGTGCATTTGCATATACATTACCATGGCTTTCTGGTTTCTCAATATGGTTAGTTCCTGCAATTTCTTACCAAAACAGAATGAATGTAGTTTATTTAAGTTGGTGGGGAGGTGGTTTTTATCCAGAATCAAATTGTAAAGTTGCGATTGCAGGCACTAGTACCGGGGTTTTTGGAGGTAGTAATACCTTTGGAACTACTAATGGAGATGGGAATTTTTCAATAAGTCATTATGTTAGAAATGCTTCCGTTGCTAACCTTAATATCATTAATACAGGTTTTTACATATTTCGTGGTGAGAATAATAATCCAAATGACTACCCATTGATTTGTTCTATCTTTGAGTATTTATAAACACATAACTGCGAGTTTATAAAAACGACTTCAGAAAGTTGTGTAGGTTTACTAAATCTACACAACTTTCTCATTTTTAATGAGTTCATGTTCATAACAAATTCTACTTTTTTGTAGCAAATGGGTTAGTCTCCCTGCTATTTCTCACGCTCGTTCATAACGAGTGTGAACTCACTCAGCGTTTGTAACGCTGGCAGAAGAACAGGAATAAAAAACATAGATTGCCAATCCCCAAATTGGAATTTGGAGCGAACAGAAAAATAGTTATTCATGAATATAATAGACTGGGAAAAAATAGAAAATCAATATCCAATCGGGAAGATCATTGATTGTAAAATCATTTCGACACATCATTTTGGCGTATATGTAGATGTTAACAGTGATGAAGTAGTGGGATTTGTATCTGTAATTGATTTTTCAAAGAAAGATCGTTCAGAAATAAAATATCCCGAAATTGACAGCATTGTCCCTGCTGTCATAATTGATTATTCAAACGATGAACGTGGACAGATTTGGCTGAGTTTAAATCCTAAAATTATTGAATCACCGTCAATATTTGTTGAAACTATGACACATCAAGAATATTTTAATACTATTATTTCTTAGTCAGTACATCTCAGACTCGAATTAAGTG
>JAAFJL010000227.1 GCA_013298865.1 Cytophagales bacterium
CTTCAAAAGAGATTGCTGAGAATGTAAAAACTTTACTGGAAGCTCAGAAAGAGTATTTAGGTGGAACTTTACCCATCAAAAAATATGCTTTTTTGATTGTTCTTTCTGATAATTTAAAGGGTGGAAGTTTCGGTGCTTTGGAACACTCTTATTCTTCTTTTTATTATTTACCAGAATCTTCTGCCGAAGAATTGACTCAGACCGTAAAAGATGTTTGTTCGCATGAGTTTTTTCATATCGTAACACCTTTGAGTATCCATGCCGAGGAAATTGGAGATTTTGATTTCAACAAACCCAAAATGTCTAAACACCTTTGGTTGTACGAAGGGCTGACAGAATACGCTGCGGGGCATATGCAGATGAAACATAATCTGATTGATTTGCCTTTGTATTTGAATATGATTCGGGGTAAAATTATCAATATGAAAGAGCGTTATAAAGATACCTTGCCTTTCACAGAGATGAGTGTTGATGTCTTGGATAAATACAAAGACGAGTACAACAATGTATATGAAAAAGGTGCTTTAATTGGGTTGTGTTTAGACATAAAATTACGCCAACTATCTGGTGGTAAGTATGGTACACAAAATTTAATGAGAGATTTATCTAAATATTATGGTAAAGAAAAGTCATTTAAAGATGCTGAATTGTTTGATAAAATTACTGAAATTTCTACGTTTCCAGAGATTAGACAATTTTTCACTAAATATGTAGAAGGAAAAGAGCCTTTACCATTGGCAGAAATATTGGGAAGCGTTGGGATTGAGTTTGAGGCAAATTCTAAGAAAAAAGTGAAATCTTTTGGTATCGGAATGGATAACTTAGGTGTAAACCCTGAGACAAAATCAGTTTTTGTAGTGGGTGATGATGGGATTGACGAATTAGGTAAGAAATTAGGAATTCAAGCAAATGACGAATTAGTTTCTTTGAATGGTGGAGGTTTAGGTTTGGAAACTTTCAGAAATACTCGTTCATTTTTTATTGAAAATGCAAAAGAAGGAGATGAAGTTACTTTGGTCGTGAAAAGAAAAGATGGCGATACTAAAGTTGAAAAAACTTTGAAAGCGAAAGTATTTTTCCCAGAAGTTCAACAAAAATATTTGTTAGCTCCAGTGGCGTCACCAACACCTGCCCAGCTTGATTTAATGAGAGCGTGGTTAGTACCGTAATTTTTCGATGCTCGATTGTCGTTATTCGATTGTCGTTATTCGTTATTCGATGTTCGTAAAAACAAAAAGCCCCTTAGCAAATATTATGGGGCTTTTTGTTTCCGACAATCGAATAACGAACATCGATAATCGAAAAATAATAGCAAATACTATGGGGCTTTTTGTTTCCGATAATCGAATAACGAACATCGGCAATCGAACATCAAAAAATAATAGCAAATGCTATGGGGATTTTTATTTCCGAACATCGAATAACGAGAATCGAACATCGACAATCAAACATCGAAAACGAACTAATTATTTCTACGATTCAACATCGAAACATAGTATAATAACTGAGCTAACATACCCAACGCTGCTACAACATAAGTCATTGCTGCCCACCAAAGTGCATCTTTTGCCATGTCATATTCTTTATCATTCACGATTCTATTAGTCTGAATCCAAGCCAAAGCTCTCCTACTTGCATCAAATTCTACGGGCAATGTTACCAAGCTAAAAAGCGTTGCCACAGAGAACAATCCAATACCAATCATCAGCAATAAACTACTGCCAGAATTGTACATCAACATCACACCAAACATCAAAATATAGGGTGTAAACTTGCTCGTGATATTGGTCATTGGCACTAATGTACTTCTCAATTGCAACATCGAATACGCCGTGGCGTGTTGTACAGCGTGTCCGCATTCGTGTGCGGCAACCGCAGCAGCAGACACTGAACGCCCCTCATATACATCTGGACTAAGATTTACCGTTTTGTCGGCAGGATTATAATGGTCAGTTAATTGTCCACCAACAGAGACTACCTGAACATCATAAATGCCATTTTCTCTGAGCATCTTCTGTGCTATTTCTTTACCAGAAAGCCCATTAGTCAAACCAATTTGCGAATATTCTTGAAACTTACTTTTAAGTCTCCAACTAACTAACATTCCGAGTCCTGCGAAGATCATCGAAATCACATAAATTCCCATCATAGCAATAATGTTTTAATGTAAAGTTTATAATTGTTTAATCTTATCAATCAAAGCCGTAGTTGAATAACCCTTTACCAAAGCAATGGTTTTCACTTCGCCTCCTTTTTCTATAACGAAATCTGCACCAACAATAGTTTCAGGAGTATAATCATCTCCTTTTACCAAAATATCTGGGCTGATTTCCTGAATCAATTCTAAAGGTGTTGGTTCATCAAAAAGTACAACGGCGTCTATAAATTCAAATGCAGCCATCATTCTTGACCGTGCGTATTCATTCACGACGGGACGAGTTTCTCCTTTTAATCGTCTTACGGAAGCATCTGTATTGAGTCCCAGGATTAATTTGTCTCCTAAATTGCGAGCTTTTTCTAAATAATCAATATGTCCCAAATGTACAATATCAAAACATCCGTTTGTGAAAACAATTTTCTTGCCTTCGCCTTGCCAAGATGCAACTAATTGCTGTGCTGAATTGGAGTTTAAAATTTTAGTTTCGGTCATGTAAAAAAGTAGAAAATGTAAAGTTAATGAGTTGAAAAACTACGTTAAACAGCTTCATTGCTTTTCTTTTTAACAAACAAAGTAATCAGGAAACTAATTCCTCCTAATAATAACAATGAAAGCATCTGAGAACCATGAATAAAAGTAGCCAACATAATACCTTTTTCTTGGGCTAACCCATAGATAACCATTGCGTTACCAACCAAATAATGGTATGGACCAATGCCTCCTTGTGTCGGAGTTGCAATGGCAAAACTACCAACTGTAAGTACCGTGAGTCCTGCTAATGTCCCTAAGTTTTGTGTTTCTGGAATAGCAAAAAACAACACATAACCAGAGAAAAAATACATCACCCAAATCAGAACGCTATAAAAAACAAAACCCCATGGATTTGCCATTTGTCTAATACTCAATACGCCTTCTAACAGCCCATTAACAAAACCAATAATTTTGCCAAGTATAGGATTTACAGAAAGACGTTCTTGGTATTTTCTGAATAAATAAACACCCGCAATTCCGCCCAAAATTCCTACTACTAAAACAATACTAAGGATGGTCAATTTATCTCCGAATTGAGTCATGATAAAACCTTTGAGCTTATCATATTCTAAAATCAAATTCAAAGAAAGAATAATTAACAGGCATACTACGTCAAAAATACGCTCGGTAACTACCGTACCAAATGATTTTTGAAAAGGCACGTCATCTGTTTTTTGCAAACTTCCACATCTTGACACTTCGCCCATTCTTGGAAAAATAAAATTGGCAAAATAGCCAATCAAAACTGCCATGGTGGTATTAAAAGTGGAAGGACGGTAGTTGAGAGGTTGCAATAAAATTTTCCAACGCAAAGCCCTTGCAATATGAGCAACTAAACCAACCAAGCCCGAAACAATGACCCATTTCAAGTCAGCTTTGGCAAGTTGTGTAAACATGGCAGAAAGGTTAATGTCTTTGAAAACATACCAAAGCAAACCGCCCGCAATAATTAATGAGATTAGGTATTGTATTACTTTTTTCATTTGTGTGTGAAAACAATAGGCAGTAAACAAACTCTGCCCACTGCCTATTTTATGAATTGTTAAATTATCCTACCAACTTATTGTTATGGTCAGGGAAAACTAATTGGGGTTTGTGTTCTTTTGCTTCTTCGGTAGTCATTAATCCATAGGCAATAATTATCACAATATCACCTACTTGGGCTCTTCTTGCAGCCGCACCATTCAAACAAACTGTACCCGAACCACGCTCTCCTTTGATCACGTAAGTCTCGAATCGTTCTCCATTATTATTATTGACAATTTGTACTTTTTCATTTTCTAATAAATTGGCAGCGTCCATTAAATCTTCATCAATCGTGACACTTCCTACATAATTCAACTCCGCCTGAGTGATTCGCACTCGATGAAGTTTAGATTTCATGATATGAATAAACATAGTATTGTTCTAATTTTTTAGTTATTGATTCACAAAGATAACTCTTTAGTTTTGAGCTATCAGATATGAGTAATGAGTTTTTTATTTAGGTTCATAGTATTGTTATCAAAAAATCAAGTTATCAATCAAACGAGTTTTTCCCAAGAAAGCAGCAATACAAAAAGCAGTTTTACCAGAAATATATTCATTGATAGGTTTCAGATTGTCAAGATTTGACAACTCAAAGTACTCTAAATCAATACCTTGTATGTCTGACAAAGTTTTTTGGACAAACATTTTTACGACTTGTACACTCTCGCCAGCTAAGAGTTTTTCTTTAGCTAAATTCATGGTTTTGTATAAATTCGGAGCTAAATTTCTTTGTTCTTCTGTGAGGTTTCTGTTTCGAGAAGACATCGCTAAACCGTCTGTTTCTCGGTGAGTGGGGCAAATAATTAGTTCCAAATCAAAACTTAAATCATGAATCAAACGCCTCACAACGGCACATTGTTGTAAATCTTTTTGTCCGAAATACGCACGGTCAGGTTTAATGATATGAAATAACTTGGCTACTACAATTCCAACACCATTGAAATGCCCAGGTCTGAATTCCCCTTCCATTACTCGTTCCAAATCTCCGAAATCAAATTTTAAATTGGGTAAATCGGGATACATTTCCTCGGCATTCGGAGCAAAAATAAAATCACAATTTACCGTTTCAAGTAACTGAGCATCAGACTCTAACGTTCGTGGATATACCGCCAAATCATGAGCATTATTGAACTGTGTAGGATTAACAAAAATACTACAAACTGCAATATCATTATTGGTTTTAGCGGTTTCGACCAAAGCCAAATGTCCTGCGTGTAAAGCTCCCATAGTAGGCACAAAACCGACTGTTTTTCCTTGTCTGACAAGTGATTTAAGATGATTTTGAATTGCTGAAATTGAATGAAAAATTTGCATCGAAAAAATAGTTTGTTGAAAGAGCTTGTAAAATTATTCTTCTAAAGTGATTTTTGCTAAATTAAAGAACCATTTTAAAAATCAACCATTATGCGTCTCGAAATTCTTTCCCAAAAATCACTCGAACCAACCGACAAACCCGCCATCGTATTTGTTCATGGAGCTTGGCACGGGGCATGGTGTTGGGCAGAAACACTAATGCCATATTTTGCCCAAAATGGCTATGATACTTTTGCAATTAGCCTTCGAGGACATGGGAAAAGTCAGTTAAAGGGGAGTTTGAAATTTATCCGAATCAAACATTATGTTGATGATGTAATGGGTTTTGTTGCTCAGATAAATCGTCCTTTGGTACTTGTAGGGCATTCGATGGGCGGTTTTGTGGTGCAACATTGTATGACAAAGCAAAATCCTAATATCATCAAAGGCATCCTGATTGCCCCTGTTCCGCCCATGGGTACGCCCAAGAAAAGCCGAGACATTGGTATTCCGAAACCATCTTTAGGAGATATGCTCAAAATGATTTTTACGCTACAAACTTTCCCTTTGATTGGTACAATCGACAAAGCCAGGGCATATTTTTTTACTAAAGATTTTCCAGAAGATAAAATGGAAGAGATATTTGAGCAATTGCAAGACGAGTCGTTTCTGGCAGTTTTGGATATTTCAGGAAGAGATTTACCCGATGTTAGTAAAGTGAAAGTTCCCGTAATGGTCTTAGGAGGAACAGAAGACGCATTTTTCTCACCCTCAGATTTACAAGCAACCGCAAAGGCGTATCAAACTGATTTACAGATATTTGAAGGAATGCCCCATAATTTATTTATCGAAGAAGGCTGGGAAAAAGTAGCAGCATCAATGAAAAATTGGCTGGAAAAGTGAAGAAGCTGTTTAAACCTTCTCTTTCGACTAAAATTGACTCTTTTTAAATCCAGTATTCTGAAATTCTCTCAATGTAGCTCTGCTATATGTCAAGAATTTCAGGACACTGGCTCTAAAAATAGCCTAATTTTAATACAAAACAGAAAGTTTAAACAGCTTCAAAATAATACGTAACACCAAGACCAAACAAAATTAAACCTTATGTGTTGATAGTTATCCAAGGAAAAAGCTAAAAAATATTTTTATGAAGTACATAACATTGATAATTGCCCTATTTTATTTTTCATCCTGCAAGAAAATTCAAGATGTTTCTCCAACAAATTCCTCAGATAAATCAAGCGAACAAAAGTCTATTAAACTCACGATTGATGGTGTTGCTCGGAATTTTATCGTGTATAATCCGAAAGGCTACAATAATGCAGGTAAAATGCCCCTTATTTTTGCTTTACACGGGGGTACGGGTTCGCCTGATGCAATGCTAAAATTAGCTGATTTTAGAACTATTGCCGATAAAGATAAAGTAGTAATTGTTTATCCAGCAGGAATAGAAACCAGTTGGAATGATGGACGACCAACCAATGCCAATGTATTAGGGATTAATGATGTAAGTTTCATTAATCAGCTTTGTGACTATATGGTGACAAATTATTCGGTGGATAATAAGAAAATATATGCCACTGGGATTTCAAATGGAGGATTTATGTCCTCACGTCTGGGCTGTGAATTAAGCAATAGAATTGCCGCCATAGCCGTTGATGCTGCCACATTTGAACAAAATAAAATCTTTCCCAATTGTAATCCAAGTAACTCATTACCAGTCATGTATATTCATGGAACCTTAGATGCGTTAGTCCCTTTCAATGGCGGAACGGTTGCAGCGAGTGGCTCAAATGGGGCAGGTGGCTTGGTTGTTTCACACGCTCAAGCGGTTGCAAAATGGGTAACGCTCAATAAATGTAATGCTAATCCAATCGTTACAGATTTGCCAGATATTGCCAATGACGGTACAACCATAAAAGAACGTAGATACACAAACGGAACAAATGGTAGCGAGGTCGTGAGCTATGTTATCTTGAATGGTGGACATACTTGGCCACAAGGTTATCAGTATTTGTCAGAAACGTTAATTGGTAAAACAAGTCAAGATATGAATGCAAATGAAGTTATTTGGGCTTTTTTTAAGCGATTTTCGAGGTGAATTG
>JAAFJL010000234.1 GCA_013298865.1 Cytophagales bacterium
AAAGCTCGTAAATGAGACTGTATGCTATTAAAATTGATTTTGTCAGGGCAATCCATAGTAGCGAATTACGGGCTAATGATTGAATACTGATTTGCAACATCAGTTTTGTTATCACGGTAAAAGACAACGCCAAAAGGAACATATTCTTTGCCAAAAATGAATACTGAGCATGATTTCCTCTCAGGTAAATCAGGACATAATCCAATACCAAAAAGAGACTCACAAAGGCAAGACCTGCTAAAATGTACTTCTTTAAGGCAATGTCTTTGAAAGAACAATAGTAGAAAATCGAGAAAAAGATACAATCTGAAAACGTACTGAGATAACTAAAAAAGCCCAGTGGGAATTGCAAAGAAAAGAAGGCTGAACCCAAGAAAATAAAGAAGTAAAATCCAAAGCCAATGACCAAAATTTTTAGACTATAATCCTGATTTTTCCAAGTGAAAAGCCCAAACAAAATAGGCAAAATAATAGAATACAAAGACAAATTAGTTAATAGTTTCCAAGACAGGTCGGACATTTTTGTGGTGTTTTTGATAGTTTATTATACATCACAAAGTTCAATAAAATGCAAAAAGCAATCACCCCCCAATTCGGGTAGTATTTTTTTACAGTGAACAGTTTTACAGTTAGCAGTTAGCAGTGAGCAGTTAGCAGTTAGCAGTGAACAATTGGGTTCCAAAAACTCAGTGGAATTACCTACGATTTGTTTAGCAACTAACACAACGGAAGTTTTTGCCCCTCCCAAACGTTTGCAAAGAAATCCTCCCGCCATTGCGTCCTTACGGTTCATACCTATTACAAACCTCTGATTTTTAGAGAATTACCGTAAAATAACCCTCCGAAAATTTGTTTTTTTGCTCAGGAAACTACAAATTGAGAAGACAAAAAATAGTATCTATCTCACAATAAACCTCAAGATATAAGCATGAAAAAAACATTAGAAAAGTTTGTTATGAGCCAGACTCAGAAATTGAGTGCGGGGGAGAAAGGGAAGATTAAGGGTGGTGAAGACCCTGTTATAAACGGTTATCGTTTTAATTTTCCACCACCTCCTCCTCCGCCACCACCACCAAGACCTCGTTAGAATTGATGTGATGAAATTTAAAAATTAGCCAATAAAAAATCCCTTCACTTTTAGAGAGAGAAGGGATTTTTTATTTGGGTTAATTTCTTTCTAAAAATTTCAAATTTCTCGCCTTTAAAAATACCCAACCATACAAGAAATAGCCTATGAAATCTATAAAGTTTGCTGCAATTTTTAACTTTGCATATAGTACAAAATTAGTTTTATCTAAATTATTGGCAAATAATGAAAAGAGTAATTGAAAAACATTTGGCAAAAATAAACCTAAGCAAATTAAAGCATAATAGTTTCTAAAAAATGATCTGTTTAAGTTTGTAGCAAAAGCCTTTTTCAAATACCAAAGAGATAATCCTATGACAAAAAATTTCAAAATAAGGGAATTTACTCTCCCATGTTCTTGATAACCATCAATAAAAAAGTATATCCCTATCGCAATAGGAATATACAAATATGTTAATTGCTTAATTAAATTAAAATTATGAATGCTTGAAAAGAAAATACCTAAGAAATAGATTTCAGTCAAGTACATCAGAATATCAAGAAAAAAAGTATTACTAATATTAAATCTCTCCAGGAAAGGTAAAAAAAAATCAGTATAGTTATTTGCTCCCCAAATAAATAATGAAAATAATGAGTTTATTATTAAGACACAGATTCTATAAAACAAAAAGTGCTTAATAATTTTATCAAGAAAACGCTTTCTTAATAGACCTATGAAGATGGGAATCAATAAGACTCCTATCTTTATAAATCCAATATATTGAAGTAAACTATTAAAGTAAATTTCTTCTTTACTCATTTTCTAAGATTTAGTGTTTGTGAAATTCTTAAATTCAACCATTTTTAGGAGGATTTGGAATACGTACACCACTTGTTGCAGCATCTTCTCCTCCACCATCTATTAAATCAAACTTACCTTGCAATAATTGAATGTAATAAAAATTATTGGAATCCTGTGCTATTTTAACATCGAATAAAGTAGTAGAATTATCAATATCTGCAAAATCACTTTTCTTTAGAACGAAATAATAATCATTAGAAAAGTCATTCAATATTAAATTCTTTAAACTATCGTCAAATGGTAGCAATGATATGCCAACATTGGATGGCGTTTCAATCCTCCAAACTTTTATTATCGCTTCATTAAAAAGTTCAAAGATGTCGTCCAATTGGCGTCTCATAAATATAAAGCCATTTTGTACAGTATTGGCTACTGTTGTACTTACACCATCACTTAAATATCGAATTATATCGGCATTTGGTGTTTCTAAATCTGGGATTCGATTTTCTTCGGTTGATTGTGATAAATTTCTATTCATGATTACAATTGGTTAAAATGAAAGTTATTATTTATAAGTATTGTTTATTGTCTTTCAAGGTTTCAATTTGAAGTGCTTTTAAAATTTTTAATTCTGAATATGCTTTATCTTGTACAAAAATTTTCTTATTTATTGAATAGCTACTAAATGGTGAAAGATACCATCTCCCTTCATAAGAAAATCTAAAAAATCGATAATTAAATTTTAAATAATCTACGTAATCAAACCTTACATCATTCTGTAAGCGTCTGGAGGTAACTAATTGAAGTTTTTTTGAATTTAAATCAACAATGCGGTTATTATAATTATTTGTAGAATCTTTTCTTAATTGAGTTAGAATTAATTCTTGATTTATTTTATCATATAAATAGACTACTTCTTTCTTAATCCTTAAAACAGAAGAATTCTCTTGTAAGATTTTTGAAGTAAGACTACTATTAGAAATATTGTTTAAAAGGGTCTTATTTGACAAGTTTTTCTTCATTAATTTTAAATCTGAGATATAATAAATATCAACACCAAAACCTCTTGCTAAATCGTGAGAGTCTATATCATGCCCTGATAATATCCGTTCCAAAAAATCGAATGACTGATCATTGTCAATATTACAATTTTCATTAGTAGCACACTCTTGTCTATTAGGTGGAATGATATGCCTTACCACAGAATGTAAAGTTCTACCAGATGTTGGTGAATAATAGTCTGGACTAATTAGAGATGACTCTCCCACACCACAAACAGATTCTCTTTGGGGATTTCGGATTGCCAAAAAAGTTTTCAATCTCCCATTTACAATTCTTTCAATGTAGCCTATTACAACAGTTACGTGTGTCCCGTATGTCGATATTCCATCCATTAAAATAACTGGTCTGCATTTATCAATCTCCTTTTGAATATCCTCCCAAGATTTTCTTTTTGAATCTTGTATTGAATCATAGCCTAAATTTGAAAATAAATTATCAAATGCTTGTGTCTCCTCAGTTCCTTTATATGATGAAATAGAACTTGTAAAACTCGATGATATTAGCCTTTTCTTTTGATCAGTAATAGTTGATCTACTTACCCTAAAAATATTCCAAGTGCCAGAAGTACAAGTTGATTTGTAACCAAGTAAGTTGCTATTTACGTAACTTAAATCAATTTCTATTGGAGGTACCTCCTTTGCCATCTTCAAATTTGCATTTTTAATAGCTAATTCTGTTTGCGTAATTGGATTACTTGGATTATAAAAATTTAGAACCATCTGCATAGATGCTGCCCAACACCACTGTGGTTGTTCCTGAGCAACTAAAGGAATTTTTAAAAGTTTTTGCCGTTGCCCACTAACCCCAAAACAAACCAAAGTAGTCACAAGTAATAACACCTTCTTCATGATCTTAAAATTTTACTAAACCAACCTACCCTCAATAGCTTTCGCTACGGCTTCGGGGGCTGAGTTTACGTGGAGTTTTTCGTATATGTGTTTTACATGATAATGCACTGTGTGGAAACTGATACAACAGGCATCGGCTATCATTTTGTAGCTCATGCCTTTTACCATACATCCCAAAATCTCTCGCTCTCGGTCAGAGAGTTCTACGTAGGTTGGTTGGGTTTGTACAAATTGGTTCTGGAACATCTTCATGACTTTCGCCGCTATTTGCGGACTCATGCACGCTCCTCCTGCTTGTACTTCTCTGACTGCCCGCAGAATGTCGTCTGGGTCTGGGCTTTTGAGTACATACCCCGACGCCCCTGCACAAATAGCGGTAAAGATTCGGTGGTCGTCATCGAAGACGGTTTGCATCAATACTTTTACTTCGGGAGCAACCTCCTTGATTTTCACAAGGGCTTCCAAACCTGACATTCCTGGCATCTGAATATCCATTAACACTACATCTGGGCGGTGTTTTCGCACATGGGCTACTACGTTGTTCGCATCTGCAAAGCTCGCCGACATAAAAATATCTTCTGCACTTGCCAAGTACAACGATAGGTTTTGGCGATAGCTCTTGTTATCTTCAAATAGTATCAGACGTATCATCTCTAACGATTGGAGATTGCGGAACGTAGAATGAGGAAAATCATTAATCATATCTTCAAGGTTCTAATATCCAGGTTCACGGTTCATTTTTAATTAATTTTGAAAATTTATTACGACATGAATTCTTCGATTTTCTTTTCTTGAAACAAATTTCGGATATTCTTACCTCATTTTCACCCCCCAATTCGGGTAGTATTTTTTAATTGATAATTGATATTCACATTTCATACACCAGCATTTCTACTTTTGTGCCTTCGCCTTGGGTTGATTGCATTTCAAAATCTATGAAACTTTCATTGGCTCTTTTGCGAAAGTTTTTCAAGCCATTGCCTTCGTAGTTTTCTTCCATGTCAAAGCCTTTTCCATTGTCTGATATTTCTAATTTTAAACCCTTATCATCCTGACTAATAGAGACTTGCACTTTCGTAGCGTCAGAATGTTTAGCGATATTATTGACTACTTCCTTAAAAATCATATAGACATTTCGCCTTTGTTCCATGCTGATTTTTGCCCCAACTTTGGTATTGGCGGTATTGTCAAATTGTAGGGCAATGTCTTTCACCGTGAAAATATACAGGGCGAACGCTCGCATTTTTTCAAATAGTTGTTCAATAGAATCATTGAGGGGATTAATCGCCCAAACGGTGTCTCGTATGGTCTGCACACTTTCTTCGGAATCAAACCTGATTTGATCTAAAATCGGTTGTAAATCGTGGGTGGTATTACTGAGTTTTTTCTCGACCAATTTAGTCGCAATGGCAATACTACTTAATGTCGCTCCAAGTTCATCGTGGAGGTCAGACGCAATATGTTGACGAATAGATTCTACTTTGAGCTTTTGTCTAAAATTATAGAGTAAAGCAAAATAAACGGCTGCCGAAATCAGGAGGACTGCATAGAAAATCAGCGAAGGAATAAACCACCATTCTTCGGTAAGAGAAAGTTCTTTCTGAATAGTTAACGTATTGTTTTTCAGAACTTTAGTGCCATTCCTGACACGAATCTTTAACACATAATCTCCTCCATTAAGATTGGTATAACGCAGAAATGGATAAGGCGTTTTTTGCCAAGTTTTATCGAAATTTTCCAGAAAGTATTCGTAAGATTCACCCGTGTTTAGGGCAGGATTCAACTCGAAAGTCAAGTCTTTTTCAGAAGTTTTTAGGGACAGTTTTGACTTAGACACAAATGTTTTTTTCGTCTCATTCACAAGTACATTGCGGATGAGAGCATTGGTATCTGAGGCAATAGAGTTGTAATAGATAATACCAAAGAATAGTATGAGAATATTCTTTTTCAAAATATAAATTAGGGAAAGGTAAGTAATTGTAATTGACTCAATAAATGTAGTATTTTACTTAACAAAAACAAACAAACGGCAATAAAATACTTATTATACGGTAAAGTTTTTTTTTGAGGGGCTACAAAAAAAGGCTTGAGAACACTCAAACCTTTATTGTTTTATGGAACTATGTACATAATGTCACAAAACCTCTCCTACTTTTTCTTCATCAAGTTCTGCAATGGCTTTCTGAATCAATTGTGGTGCTTCGGGTAATTCAAAAACTTAATCTAATAATTGTTCGTGAATCATAAAATTTTACATCAATAACCGTTCTTGAATAATCAAATTAACTTTTTTTAGAATAAAGATAATCTTCTGAACATCCCCTATTTCTGATGAATCAAAACCTTTACTAATTGTGTATTGTTTTCCATCCAAAACTGAAAAAAACCAAAATCTACCTTGTACGTAGCAACCATATATCGGACGGTTATCAGTATTTTTTGCTTGCCCAATCAACATTCCACCTAACATTTGCCCAACTGGGTCACCTGCATATTTTTTTTCTCTTTTATATTCGTGAAGGAAAAAATAAGGCGTTTTAATCAACTCTCCAATACCTTTTGAAAGCATCATATCAACCTTTGAAGTAACCAGAATGTCATTAATTAGAGCTGAAATTTCTCTGTCATAATAGGTTCTGATAGGTTTTTTGAATCGTGCTAAGAAAATCACAAAACTGATAAATTGCATCTTTAATTCTTCTTCATTCCACGAATCAGCATTTTCAATTAACTCCGCCTGACACTCAAATAATAAGTTGGAATCTGCCTCCGAAAGTTCACCCGTAGCATTCAGAAGTTCATCCAATAGAGGAACTGGCTTGAAATTTCTTTCCAATCCAAAAGTATCTACCAAAATCGGTTCTGATAATTCGAGTGATTTTTGCTTTGCCATGATTTATTTTTTTACAAATATACAAAAAATTGAACGCTCTAAAATTTGCTATTAATTTTTGCAGGCATCAATTTAAAAAATAGCAACGAACCCAACAAAAATTGCAATTTTCCAATAATACCAAATTTTATTAAGGTATATATAAAAAATGCCCAATTTATTTTGGATTTTTGTACGATTTATATACTTTTTATTCCAAACGCACAACCTCCGTTATTCACATCAATATTTAAGCAAATAATGATAATTGATAACTGTTAATTGTTAACTGTAAAATGGCTCAATCTTACGTCCAAAAAATTAGTAGTATTCTCGTTGCCAATCGTGGCGAAATTGCTAT
>JAAFJL010000228.1 GCA_013298865.1 Cytophagales bacterium
CAAGCAGGATTTTCAACAATAGAAATTAGCAAAATTTGTCACGAAAATTACAAACGAGTCCTTGAATTAGGATGGGGAAATAATTAATCAAAAACCTAAATACATAACAACTAATGGCAAAGCGAAACCCCAAAGATTTAATCGGATTATCTCATTCCGAATTGAAAAATCATTATCATGCTGAAAATGAAATTGAATCATTTTTGCCAACCAAAATATGGAATTGGCTTACCAACTATGTAAAAAGTAGATTCTTAGGAAAAGTGAAGTATCAATTTTACCCTTCAAACGGAGATAATGGTATTTATCCCTTGATAGCAAATACTAATGGGAAAGTGGATATTGCTATTGCAGCGGATTGGGCATCAGATACCTTAGAATCTGCAATGGTAGGAAAATTAATGAGAACAGATGTGAATGGTAATGATTCCCTTCCAGATTATTCTATACATCTCGGTGATATATATTATGTAGGAAACCCTAAAGAAGTAGAGGCAAACTTTGGTAAAGACCTCCAAACTGGTAGAAGTGATTGGACCTACGGAACAAAAGGCTTTTTGGCAGTACCAGGCAATCATGAATTTTATTCAAGAGGTGAAGGGTTTTACAATAATTTACTATCAAAAACTTTCATCAATGATATTTCTGTAAAACAAAAAGCTGGTTTCTTTTGCTTAGAAAATGAACATTGGCGTATTATTGGTCTTGATACTGGCTATACATCAGTCGGTATTCCTATTTGGGAGTTTATAGACCCACCCAAAAGTCAATTAAGAGATGAACAACTCAGGTGGCTTCGAGATGAAGTAAAGTTAGGTGACCCGAATGATAAACGAGGACTTATCATCATGAGTCATCATCAGTACTATTCTGCTTTTGAAAAAAAGAAAGGTTATTGTCAGCCAGCAGAACAAATTGCAAAAATCATGGGTGAAAACAACGCTCAAAGACCAGTAATTTGGTACTGGGGACATCAGCATATTTTATCAATTTATGGCTTAAAGAGTGAGGGTTCTGGTATTCCAGCCTATGGTCGATGTATTGGACATGGAGGTATGCCAGTAGAAGTACCTATAATAGGCAAAAAAGATGCAAATATTAGTAGTTTGCTATACTGTAATCTTAATTTTAAAGATACTATTGATGATATAAATGTAGGGTATAATGGTTATGTAAAAATGACTTTAGAAGGTAATGTCATGATTGCCAAGCATATTCAGCTTGAAGTTGAAAATAATAATGCTTTTCATAAAGAAGTGATGGAAGAAAAATGGACTCTTGATGTTGAAACTGGAAGCCTCCAATTTGAATTAACAGATATTCCTTTACCAGTGTTAACTTTTTTTGATCCAAATTGAAAAGTTAAGTTTAAACGTTTTCCACAAACCACCCCTAAAAATATGGCTTTTACTGATATTCATTGCCACACTTTTTTTAAACCCAATTGGATGCTTGATGATAAGCAAAAACTATTGGCAGAAAATATTAATATTGAAATAAATGAAGAGCAAAAACCGAAGCTGAAAAGTTGGATGCTGAAAACATTCGGAGCGAAGCAATTCAAAGAAATACTCAATTCTCAATCAAGTTTAAAACAGGTTCATCAAGGAAAAGGGCAAATCATCGTCATTAATATTACTGCCTTAGAAAATGCCTATGCGAACTTGGGCTTTGTGATATTTCCTAATGTATTTGATTTTATTAAAGGTATCAATCAGGTAAATCTGAGAAAAATTAGAGATAGGGAAATTAGTTATGCAGAAATTGTTGAATCTGAAATTCAATTAATCAATGAATTCAATGGAAAAGATTTGAATGGTTTTCGGTACAAAGTCATTAATCGTTTTGATGAAATAGATAATTCTGAAGGGGTTATCAATGTGATTGTTGCCATTGAAGGTGGTCATGGATTTTATCAAAGAAAAGATGTGCTTGAACAAGAAAATCACCCAGAGGAGGTTATAGAGGCATTAAATCAATGGAAAAGAGACTCAAAGGTTGATTTAAAACCTCGTTTATTTTATGTCACGCCAACCCATCATGCCAGTAATTGTTTGGCTAATCATGCTTTTGCTGTACCTGCGGGCTTTGCAGGAGTTGGCATAAATTCTATGGCTGGAGGATTTAATCCAATTGGCGATGGATTAACAGAGATTGGAAAAGATTTTATCAGAGCAGCTCTTCATGGAAGTCAGGATGAAGATAGAATTTTGATTGATTTGAAACATCTGAGTTTTAAATCAAGACAAGATTTTTATCGTTTTAGAGAAACCTTAATTAATGAAGAAGGTTTTAGTCCGTTTCCAATTCTTGCTACTCACATGGGTGTGACAGGCGTTTCTTGGGACTACCCAATAGTGAATCAGTGTTCTGAATTAGATTTTGACGATAGGTGTTTTTTAGTAAATTACAATGACTCGAATGGTTTTAAGGTAGCAAATATTAATGACGAAGAAGAATTTGAACATTTACAATTTAACCCTTGGTCTATCAATCTTTATGACGAAGAAATTGTAAAAATTATTGAATCAAATGGCTTGATAGGATTGTCTTTTGATAGTAGAATTTTAGGAAATGAAGGCGTAGAGCAGGAAAGATTTAGTAAAAAAGAGGGCAAAGGGTGTTTGAATTCTATCAGAAATATTGATTTTGAAAATAAAACGGACGATAATGATTATCCATTTTCTAATAAAAAAGAAGATAGAGAGGAGTTTCAGTACCCCAACGATGATATTATTGAGAAATTAAATTTCCAACAACCTTTCAAAACAAAAGCAATAAAAGATTTATTGTCCCTTTGCCAGAATGTTATTCATATTGTAAGAGTTGGTGGTGACGATGCCTGGAACTGTATTTGTGTCGGTTCTGATTATGATGGTGTAATTAATCCAATTGATGTTGCCCAAGATGCTTCTAAAATGCCAGATTTGGAAGGGAATTTTAAAAAGTATATTAGTCTGATGGCAAGGCATTTGAATAAGCATATTATTGATTCAGGTACTGAAGAAAATTCGATTAATGTACCAAATGATTTTTACGAAAAATTTATTTCTGGCAATGCTAATCAATTTTTAAGAAAGCATTTTAATTAGAACTAACCATGAAACAGAGCCTTTACAACAGTTTACTCAAGAATCCACTTAATTTTAATCATCAGAATTTTGAACTTTTGATGGAGCAGTCCCCAACTTTTGAAGAACTTCGGGATTTAACTAAAAGGATTTTTAGCATCAATGAAAAAACACTGCTAAAGATGTCTGATGCCACAACTGGGGCTATTGGAACACTCAATAAATACAGTAGTAAAATCAGAACGAAACATTATTATAAATTAATTACCAATGGGCATCGTGCCGTAAAAGGTAATAAAGTGATTGTTGCAGAAGGCGATTCTTGGTTTCAATTTCCAGTTTTTGTTGATGATATTATTGACTGGCTCAATAAAAACGAAAAATATGCCATTTTGAGTTTGGCTTATGGCGGGGATTGGCTTAGTAATATTATTTATGAAGGAAAGTATATAGAAGAACTTTCGATTCATCGTCCTGATTTTTTCTTGATTAGTGGAAGTGGTAATGATTTAGTAGGAGGGAATAGAATTGCCATTATGGTTAATAAAAATCCCCAAATGGCAAAGTATGAAGATGAAGAATCATTAGTGGCAAACCATTCAGATTATCAGTTTTATCAGCAGAATGATTTCAATGAAAAAGAGTCTATCCTTTTGGCACAACCATTTTTAACTCGGGAATTTTATGCTTTTTTGGGCATTATTAAATTGCAATACTGGCTAATTTTTGAAAGTATTAGTCGTGCTTCTAATCTGAAGGGTATGAAAATAATTACACAAGGATATGATTATGTGATTCCTTCTGAAAAAACTCATTTCAGCGATTTTACCAATCCATTGATTAATAGTTTTATGGGTACAGGGAAATGGCTAAGACAACCAATGATGATTCAAGGAATTACAGACTCCAAAATTCAGAAAGCAATTATGGTGGCTATGATTTTTGAGATTAATCAGATATTTATGGAATTAGCTCGAAAATTTGATAATGTCTATCATGTTGATTGCAGAGGCGTTGCAAAAAACAAAAATGATTGGTATGACGAAATACATTTGACCAGTAAAAGTTTCAAAAAGGTTGCTCAGGCTTATGAAAAATGTATGGAAGAATTTCAAGACACTAACAATAAGATACTGACAGCCAGAGACTTAAAGTGGGTAAGCTGACTTCTCATAAACCCACTTTTCTATTTAATCTTCGCCAAAAGAAATAATAAAATGGATTCCAAGACACTGGTCGCCAACCTGTTTTGGCGGCTTTATTGTTCCAATTAATGAGGGCTTTGAAGGCAGTTTCGTAACAATTTTTCGAGAAATTTTGTAGCGTTTCTTCCGTAGGATTTGATTCAAAAATCAGTTTTTCTTCTGTCAAAATATCCGTTTGAATCTTCTGCTTTTCTTCTTGTGAAATTGCTTGCAAAGCCCTGTAATTTAGGTTTCCCAAACGATGCAAGCGTTCAGCAATCCACCATAACGATTTCTTGTCGAAACTGGCAGATGGTGTAGCCAAATTTTCATTCAAAATACATTTTTCTCCTAAAAAGAAAGGTTTGTAAATTGACAAGCAAGGATTAGAAGTGCCTGTTAACCAGATAGTTGTAGGGTCATCTGGGCGAATTTCAACAATCATTGAACCCACAGTATGACTCGGATTGAGCAAACTTGTTGTGTGCATACAAACATCATGAGTAGAGGCTTTATGCGGAGCAAAATCGGCATCTTGTAAATGATGGGAACTCAGGATTTCTATGGCAGATTTTACAGAAAAGCGTTCTTTGTTTGCCCCAAGAGAAGTAGTTTTTTGTCGGACTTTACAACCACTTGCCCAAGCCATTAAAGGGTCAGAATAGGCTTTCATGAAATTGAATTTACCAGTTTTGTACCAGCCTTTTTCTTTGGCAAAGCTAATAGCATTTTCAGAAATCAAATCATAATCTTCTCCAATTGTCAGTCCGTTAGATATACTTCTGAAACTTTTTATTTTTTCTGCAACCCATTCATAACCAGCACTTTCCAATACCCAAGATTCCTGAGAATCCGCAATAATGAAAGAATTATGGTAGAAAAAATCCTTGTTTTTATAGCCACCACAAGCGTCTTGTCCGTAAGTTTTTAGCAAATCCGTTATACAATTCAAAGCCTCATTGGCAGACTTTGAACGCTCCAAAGCCAATCTCAATAAATCCATTCCAGTAAGTCCATTGTTATTTTTATTGAACTTAACTTTCGTGAAAACCGCTTCATTCCCAATTGTCACACCAAACTCGTTTACGCCCATTTCTGCTCCCCACATCCAAAAAGGTTTCGATAAAATTACCTCATAAGTTTCTGCAACTTGTGGAATTTCAAGATAGGTACATTGCAACGTTTTGGTAGCACATTTCATTCTTGGAAAACGTACAATTGCCTGAGCCTCATTGGGTTCACGGTCTGAGTTTTTTCCAAAAATTGTATGACCTGTACCCGTTACAGCGGGTAAAGCAATAAAAGTATCGCACATGGGATTGGGAGAATCTAAGTTCAAATTTAGCTCATAGCTCAATGCTCAAAGCTCATAGCTGAATCGTTACAAATCTCGTAAATTGCAGGTCATTTTAAAAATCCATCAAATGAATATTCACGAAGAAGTCTTGAAAACTTATTCAAATCGCTTGCGTGTACGGGTTTGTGGCGTATGTGTGCGAGATGACAAAATTTTGATTTTGAATCATGCAGGAATCTTACCTGATGGAGATTTTTGGTGTCCTCCAGGCGGAGGTTTGCAATTTGGAGAAACGCTTCATCAATGCCTGATTCGGGAGTTTTCAGAAGAAACAAATTCGGATATTTCTATTGGTAAGTTATTGTTTATCAATGAGTTTATAGAAAATTCGCTTCATGCCATCGAGTTTTTCTTTGAAGTAAACTTGCTTTCAGATGAAGTAAAAAAAGGAACGGACCCAGAGATGAAAGTGCAAATTATTAAAGAAATTTCTTGGTTAACTTTGGCTGAAGTCAAAGGATTTTTTGTGCAGAATTCGCATATAATTTTCTCTAAAATTGGGTCTTTCCAAGAGCTTTTAGCCATGAATGGAAATTTAATTTAGTAACCTAAATGCTAAAAATTAGTAACCTAAATGCTAAAAAATAGAAATTTTTAACAAAAACTCAACGACTTGGCATCTGCTGAGTATTTACAAGAACTTCTCATTTCGCAATGTATTTTGGGGAAGTCTGAGTATATTCGCTTTCAAAAAACGCTAATTGTGCGACCTCATAAAAAATGATTTCTCCCGACTTTGACCAAAATAATATTTCAGAATATCATCTTTCGATTGAAATTTCTGATTTACTTTTTCGATTTAATATCAAAAACTCTTCTGAAAATGAGATTTTAGCTCAGGAAGAGCATGATATTGTTGTACGAAATAACGCTGATTATTTGATTGAAGAACTTGAAAAAATCTACCAAAATCATGATTTCTTAGGTTCAAAAAGATGGAAGAAAATTGAAATAACCTTCGATAACCAGTCATTTACGCTTGTTCCCAATAAATTGTTTCAGAAGGAATATGCTACTCGTTATTTACAATTAGCAAAAGGTAAAATGATTGATTCGGGTGAAGAAGAAGTCATAGAAACTATTCACAAAGAGCTGGAATTAGTTAATATTTTTAGTACAGATAAAAAACTATTTGATTGGTTTTCAGAGGTTTATCCTTTCATGAATGTGTCGTATTGGCATTCAACAAGTAAATTGATTAGTTATGGAATAGAAAATAGTAAAGCCCAAACAGCATTTGTTCACCTCGAAAAAGAAACCTTTATTATGGTCATTACTGTGGGTGGGAATTTGAAATTTTGCAATAGGTTTTCTTACCAAACCGCACAAGATTTGCTCTATTTTATCATCTTTGTTTTGAATGAACAAAATATCAAAACAGACGAAGTTTTCCTCAGAATTTCTGGTAAAATCCAACAAGATTCCGAACATTACGAATTGATTTCCAAATACTTACCAAGCGTGAGCATATAAATTAATTGTTGGAGTTTGAATGGT
>JAAFJL010000023.1 GCA_013298865.1 Cytophagales bacterium
AATGCCCTCTCGCATTGAGGCAGCTCGTAAATTAGTCGGCAGACCGCTTACCTTAACTGAAAAAATCCTTTATTCTCACTTGTGGGAAGGCAATCCATCAGCAACTTTCGAGAGAGGTAAATCTTACGTGGATTTTGCTCCTGACCGTGTGGCAATGCAAGATGCAACGGCTCAAATGGCTCTTTTGCAATTTATGCAAGCAGGTCGTCCGCAAGTGGCTGTTCCTTCAACGGTTCACTGCGACCATTTGATTGAGGCAAAAATTGAATCAAAAACTGACCTTTCAGTGGCAGTTGATAAAAATAAAGAAGTTTACGATTTCCTTTCCTCGGTATCTGATAAATACGGTTTAGGGTTCTGGAAACCAGGTGCTGGAATTATTCACCAAGTGGTTTTAGAAAATTATGCTTTCCCAGGCGGAATGATGATTGGAACTGATTCGCATACAGTAAATGCAGGTGGATTGGGTATGATTGCGATTGGTGTAGGTGGTGCAGATGCTTGTGATGTGATGGCTGGTTTAGCTTGGGAATTGAAATTTCCAAAATTGATTGGTGTAAAATTAACTGGTAAACTGAACGGTTGGACTTCTGCAAAAGACGTTATCTTGAAAGTAGCAGGTATTCTTACAGTAAAAGGTGGAACTGGGGCAGTCGTTGAATATTTTGGTGAAGGTGCTACTTCAATGTCATGTACAGGTAAAGGTACTATCTGTAACATGGGTGCTGAAATTGGAGCTACGACTTCAACTTTCGGATATGACGATTCAATGGCTCGTTATTTACAATCAACTGGTCGTGCAGAAGTAGCGTCTTTGGCTGACGGAATCCGTGAGCATTTGACGGCAGATGCTGAGGTTTATGCCAATCCAGAAGCCTATTTCGACCAAGTGATTGAAATTGATTTAGATACCTTAGAACCACATTTGAATGGTCCCTTCACACCAGATTTGGCAACGCCAATTTCTAAAATGAAAGAAATGGCTGAGAAAAATAGCTGGCCCACAAAAATCGAAGTTGGTTTGATTGGTTCATGTACCAATTCATCTTACGAAGATATTTCTCGTGCCGCCTCTTTGGCTCGCCAGGTAGCTGCCAAAGGTTTAAAAGCGAAAGCTGAATATACAGTAACCCCTGGTTCTGAATTAGTTAGATTCACAATTGAGCGTGACGGATTTGTAGATACCTTTGAAAGTATCGGCGGAAAAGTATTCTCAAATGCTTGTGGACCATGTATCGGTCAGTGGGCAAGAAAAGGGGCTGAGAAAGCTGAGAAGAACACCATTGTTCACTCATTCAACAGAAACTTTGCCAAACGTGCAGACGGAAATCCAAATACTTATGCCTTTGTAGGTTCGCCAGAATTGGTAACGGCAATGGCTATTGCGGGTGATTTGACTTTTAATCCTTTGACAGATTATTTGACAAACGAAAAAGGAGAAAAAGTAATGTTAGATGCTCCAACAGGTAATGAATTACCACCAAAAGGATTTGATGTTGAAGATGCAGGTTACCAAGCACCAGCCGAAGATGGTTCGGGTGTGGAAGTAAAAGTTTCTCCAACCTCTGACCGTCTGCAATTGCTTGACCCATTTGCAGCTTGGGAAGGTACAGATTTGACTGGTTTGAAATTATTGATAAAAGCAAAAGGAAAATGTACAACTGACCATATTTCGATGGCTGGACCTTGGTTGAAATACCGTGGACATTTGGACAATATTTCTAACAATATGTTGATTGGAGCAGTCAATTTCTTCAATGAAAAAACTGATAATGTTAAAAACCAATTGACAGGAGAATACGGTGCTGTACCTGCAACACAACGTGCATACAAAGCGACTGGCATTGGCTCAATTGTAGTAGGAGACCAAAACTACGGTGAAGGTTCTTCTCGTGAACACGCTGCCATGGAACCACGTTTCTTAGGTGTGAGAGCAGTTTTGGTTAAATCTTTTGCCCGTATCCACGAAACAAACTTGAAAAAACAAGGAATGTTGGGCTTGACTTTTGCTAACGAAGCAGACTACGATAAAATCCAAGAAAATGATTCAATTGACATCAAAGGATTGGCAACTTTTGCCCCAAATGTACCTCTGACAATTGTATTAAATCATGCAGACGGAACTTCGGAAGAAATTATGGCAAATCATACTTACAACGAACAGCAAGTAGAATGGTTTAAAGCTGGTGGTGCTTTGAATATTATTCGTGCTAATGTAGCGAAGTAAGTAATTTTGGAGTTCGACAAGTTAAATTTTCACTTCTGTGATTAAAATAAAACCGTTCTTGGCTTTGATGCTGAGAACGGTTTTTTGCTTGTTTACAGATTCCATAAAACTAAGGTTTCCCAAAATTTATAAATTTATCGCTTTGAAAATTTAGTCATTTGAAGGCATATTATCACAACTCTCATAATTTCCTTACCTTTGTAGCATCAAATTAAGTTTTTTCTCGAAAATGTCTCGCTTTCAATTATACATCATCATATTTTTCATTAGTTTTTCTCTTTTCGGCTGTTTTTCTGATAGCCAGAAAGGGCAGAAAATCCCTCCTGTTCCAGAAATTAGTGCTAAAATTCGGAGAGATGCTGCAATTGCATTTCTCACAGAAGCAATTAATTTATCCCCGAATTCTCCTGATAATTACTACAAAAGAGCTTTGCTAAATTTAGAGGGTCAAAATTTCAAAAATGCCATTGAAGATATTGAAAATGCCATTGGTTTAAAGGCAAATCAAGGAAAGTATTTTCAGGTTAAAGGAATGATTCTCAGAGAAATGGGTAAACCACAAGAAGCTCTCACCTCTGCATTAAATGCAGAAGTTTTGAATGATGAATCATCAGAATTATTTACATTGTTAGGAGATTTATACCAACAAGTAAGACAATTTAGTAGAGCAAAAGTTTATCTTAACAAGTCTTTACAAATTTCACCAAATAACGGTGAAACATATTATTATCAAGGACTCGTCGCTGCCAAATTAGCTGATACTACCACTGCTTTAAGATTTTATGATCAAGCATTAGCCCTAAAACCAACTTTTTTGCCAATTTACACCCGAATGATTGAAACCCATACGGCTTTGAAGGCATACGATATTGCTCAATTTTACTGCACAGAGGGATTGAAACATTTTCCACAGAGTGGGGAATTGTATTTTCAACAAGGGCAAACTTATCAACGCTCTTGGAAATTAGATAGTGCCATTCAAAGTTATGCTAAAGCAATTAAGTTTGAACCAAAGCTCATCAAAGCAAGTTTTCAAGCTGGGGGGATATATTTTCGTTCAAGGGCGTATCGTTTGGCTTTGCCATTATTTGAACATACCTACAAACAAAATCCAGCTTTTCCGGAAGTAAAACAATATATGGCTCTTTGTCTTGAATATACTGGTCAATTAGAAAAAGCGGAGGAATTGTATTCAACATTAATTGCAGAAAATGCCCAAGATTACAGAGCATTGAACGGACTTTGGCGAGTGAAACGAAAACTCTTGTACGGAGATGCTTCCATACCAGATTATAGCGAGGTTCAAGATTCTATTATTACAAAACCTAAAAATGAAAATGTAAGGAAAATTGATACAACCATTTCATTAAGATCTATCCAAGCTATCCAACCAAGAACGAGAAGTAGCTACAAAACTGATACTTTTGAAAGAAAACTTCCTCAATCTTTAATAAAAAATTAAATCTTAAAGATTTTGGAATAAAATTTGGTGATTATTTGTCAGGTATTTGTATATTTCACTAAAATTCATAGGCAAAAAATATACACAATTCGTTTATTCCTATAAATTTGCAATTATTTGTCATAATCTAAACGTTGTGAATCCCTAATTGTCTGAATACCAGCAATTTATTTTCTATGGAAACTGACAAATAAATTCCTTATTTTAACTTAATTTACAATTTAAACAAAAACTTAATAAAATATGGCGTTACGCCCGAATAACAATTTCAGAGGACCTAAAAGAGAAGAAGAACTTTACAGGATTAATAATTTAATCAAAGGAGTACCTCAGGTAAGATTAGTTGGTGAAAACATTGAACAAGGAATAGTTGAATTCAGTGTAGCTCTTGCAATTGCTGAGAAACAAGGTCTTGATTTAGTGGAAATTTCTCCAAAAGCTGAACCCCCAGTTTGTAGAGTAATTGACTATGCTAAATTTAAGTACGAACAAAAAAAGAAACAGAAAGAAATAAAAGCGAATGCCTCAAAGACCGTACTAAAAGAAATTCGTTTTTCTCCGAATACCGATGATCACGATTTTAATTTTAAATTAAAACACGCCATTGGATTCTTAAAAGAAGGTTCAAAAGTAAAGGCTTATGTTCACTTTGTAGGTCGTGCGATTGTCTTTAAAGATAGAGGCGAACTATTATTGATGAACTTTGCCAAAGGCTTAGAAGAATACGGCAAACCAGACGAGATGCCAAGATTAGAAGGAAAACGTATGTCTATTATGTTTTCTCCGAAGGTTGCTCCGAAAAAATAAAAAAGTAGATTTTCAGAAAAGAGCCTCCCAAAACTTAGGTTTGGGAGGCTCTTTGTATTTTGTATCAATTGTAATTAATTCATTACTTTGAAAAAGGTAATTTTTTGTGTACTTTTGCACTCTATTTTACAAAACATAATACTTTTCACATTTAAAATTTCAGTACAATGCCAAAAATTAAAACTAAATCTGGAGCGAAAAAACGCTTCAAGGTTACAGGTACTGGCAAAATCAAGCGTAAGCACGCTTATCACAGCCATATCCTTACCAAAAAATCTACTAAACGTAAGCGTAACCTCGTTCACGATACTTTAGTAAGTTCAGCTGACATGGACAGAGTAACGTTGATGTTAGTAATGTAAAATCATTATCTCAGGAATCAATTTAATGTAAAAAACTTTTAATTGTTCCCTGTATTTCGTTTTTGTTTCACCAGAAACTTGGCAAAAAAGTACTGGTAATCAGTCGCCAACTTTCAAAAAACAAGTAAAATTATGCCACGTAGCGTAAACCATGTAGCGTCCAGAGCAAGACGCAAAAAAATAATGAAACTTGCCAAAGGTTATTATGGCAGGAGAAAGAACGTTTGGACGGTAGCCAAAAACGCCGTAGAACGTGGATTAAACTTCGCTTACCGTGACCGCAAGGTTAAGAAGCGTGATTTCCGTTCACTTTGGATTCAGCGTATCAACGCAGCCGCTCGTGAACATGGAATGTCTTACTCAGCTTTTATGGGTAAAATGAGTAAATCAGGTATCGAACTGAACAGAAAAGTATTAGCAGACCTTGCAATGAACCACCCAACGGCATTTGCAGCGGTTATCGCAAAAGTAAAATAGAAACAAAAAGGGCTTCAAATTGAAGCCCTTTTTTTATGAAACTGTTTAAACTTTCTGTTTTGTTCTAAAATTAGGCTATTATTAAAGCCAGATTTCTAAAATTTTTGACATATAGCAGAGCTACATTGAAAAAATTTTGGAAAGTTGGATTTAAAAAGAGTCCATTTTAGTCAAAACAGAAAGTTTAAACAGTTTCTAAGTCTCGATTAATTTAGTTTTTATCCCAACGAGTTTCTTTTCATAAACTCCCAATAAATAGGTCGGGATTTCAATTGCTCCAACCTTCCAAACTTTCAGGTTTTCTGTTTTTTCTGTAAGTAATTTTTGCAATTTCTCTGAATCAGCTACCCATTTTTTTTCTTCATCTTCGTACCAATCTTCTATTTTGAGTAATGGTCTAAAAAACTCATCTACCGTCCATTCACAAATACTTTTATCTGGGGTAAGTCCTAAAGCCATTTTTAAGAAATCAATGTTAACTTCCTGATTTTCAATAATTTCTATCTCAAAATATTCTATTTTTTCGTCAGACTCACTCGGATAGTACAAATTCGAGATGAGTGGTTCTATCTCTTCTTGCAAACTGCCGTTGTGACTTTCTACTTTTATTAATGTCTTATTCATAAAATTTTAGGTAAAATGTACTTGAAATTATAAAAAACTCAATATACTTGCATCAAATTACCACTAATTACTGTGGTTTTAAAATTTACAGTATCATTATTTAAACAACAAGAAAATGTTAGAACAATTGATGGGTCTAATCCAAGACCATTCACAGGAAGCAGTAGTAAATAACCCTTCTGTACCTAACGAACATAACGATGGCGTAATGCAGTCTATTTTAGGCTCAATCATGGGTGGAATGTCTCAGCAAGCACAAGGCGGACAAGGTGGCTTAGGTAGTCTTATCGGCTTATTGGGCGGTCAGTCAGGCATGGGTGGCAATGGCTTAATGTCAAACCCAATGGTTGCTGGTATTGCACAAAATGCAGTTGCTGGTATCATGGACAAATTTGGTATTCATAACGCTGCGGCACAAAGTCTTGTTGCGTCTGTATTGCCAAGTGTTTTAGGCTCTATGATTTCTAAAACTAACGACCCTGAAGATAATTCATTCAATATGAGTAGTATTTTAGGTGCTGTTGGTGATGGCAAAATAGATATGAGTGACGTTGCAAACATTGCGGGTTCTGTTCTTGGTGGAAACCAAAGCCAAGGCGTTTTAGGAAGTTTATTAGGTAGCTTCTTAGGCGGAGGCAAATAATAAGTAGCTTTTCAAACAAAAAAGGTCTCTCGTGAAAAATGAGAGACCTTTTTGTTTGGGCAAAAAAAGAAGCCCCCCAATGGGAGGCTCTTTCCGATATATAAATCCTTACTTTGTTTTCAAGAGTCAAAATAACTGATGCTTACTTCATGGTAATGTCTTGCTGTTCCTGATTATTCTTTTCTGGAAAAAACACCATTACCTTCCACTGATACTTTTCATCATCAATCTTACCTACGCAACCCAGAATCATTTGGTTGCTTTCCTTGGCATATTCCTGATAGCTTTTTGTAATACTTGTATTCTCAGGAATATAAAGTGTATTGAAATCGTCGATGAGCTTATGATAACTCAGCTTTGTGATATTATAATTCAATGCAGAAACTACATGAATCATCGTGTTATCATCAATTTCAATATTTTTAGTTTCAATCTTGCCTAACATTTTTCTGAGTTCTCCGAATTTTATGTTAGTCATTCCAGCTTGCTTTGATTCATTAAGATTTCCATCTATACTTACCAATGATTTTGATAGTATAGTATTGGCAATTGCTTCTGAATCCTTCGATACTAAATTGGGTTTGTCGTACTTCCTGCACGCAAATAAAGTTAGGGTTACAATACCCAAAACTATGGCGGTTTTTTTCATTTTTTTACGTTTATTTTATGAGTAAAATGAAAAGATAGTTTTGATGTTCTTGAAAATCAATGCGTTAAGTTGTTTAGCCTAAATGTAAATTCCAAGAAAAATTTCACTTTTTTTAGAAATAATTTCACCCTGTTGTGTTATTTTAGTAATTAAAATTTTTCAAAAAAATCTAATTGTAAATATTCCACAATTGTTTGTGTTTGAAGAAATATCTTTTTTGAAAAAAAAATTTGAGTTTAAATATCCAATACAATGCTTTTCATCCTTTTTTGTTCCAAAATTTCCCTAAAATGACACATACCGTAAAGCCCCAAGAAACCCTGTTCAGTATTGCCAAAAGATATGGAATTTCAGTCGCTGAAATCAAAAAAATGAATGGGTTAAATTCAGACAATTTACGTATTGGACAAATACTCAATATCCCACTTCCTGTACCTGCTGGGAACCCTACTTTGCCTCCTCAATCAACGCAAAATCTTACGGTTTTTGATAGAAGAAAACTTATCGTTGTCAGAAAGGATAGTAAGCCCAGTTTCAATAATATTTCGATAACTTTTCCATTGCCCAATGGTGACACATCAACAACTGGATTAATGCGTGACAATGTTCAATCAATTGTAACTGTAAATCCTAAAGGAGTAAGTTATCAAGGAAAGTCTGATTATGCCTCCCATCAATCATTGTTTCAAGACCTATGCAATCCACCATTTTATGTTGATGTTTTAAAATATGTAGCCTCCAGTGAAGGTTTTTTTGATGCAGTCAACAGTTACGACAAAGCCATATTCTCATTTGGTTTTATTCAGTTTACAGGAAGTTTAGCAACGGGGAGTATTTTAACAAGAGTTTTAAAAAGGTTAAAAGTTAGAGATGAATATGCTTTCAGAGAAGCATTTTGGAAGTATGGCATTAATATTCAAGATGTTGGTAGTAATTCTTTCGTAACCCTCGAAATGCCCGATGGACAATTAACAGGTGATGATGCTTTTCGTGCAATCGCCAATGATTTGCAGTTAACGGGTGTTTTTATCGCATCTGGTTTTAGGAAAAGTATGATTCGGGCTCAAATAGAAATTGCTTTAGAAGAATATGTTTTCAAAGCACTTTCTCCAAATGTCACGTTGACAATTAATAATCAAAAAATAGTATTGAATCAGGTAATTTTCTCTCAAGGAGGTTTTGCTCTGAGAGTCGAACTTTGCATCAACCAAGGTTTAGGAGGTTCTTTAATTGCCTTGAAAAAAGCGATAGAACAAATAATAGTTGAAAATAATCTTAGTGATTTATCAAGAATTAACGAAAGACGTTTAGTCGAAATCCTCTCGGCAAATGAACCTCAGGCATTCAGAAAACAACGAATATTGAAGATTTTAAATAGTAATTTCAGTTTTGAGAAGTAATTCAATCGTTTTTTATTGTATCATTTCAAAAATGAAGTAGCTTTTCACGTCCTTTTTTTGTACTTTTGCGGAAATTTTAATTTTCCTCAAATCAGATTAACACCATGGCATCATTTAACCAAGTGAAAATTTTTTCTGGAAGTTCTTCCAAATATTTGGCAGATCAAATTGCCAGATTTTATGGTAAAGAATTGGGTGCAAGTACAACTCGACGTTTTTCTGATGGTGAAATGTCGCCGACTTTTGATGAATCTGTTCGTGGTTGTGATGTATTTTTGATTCAAAGTACTTTTCCACCAGCAGATAATATGATGGAATTGCTTTTGATGATTGATGCCGCCCGCAGAGCTTCTGCCCATTATGTTACAGTCGTGATTCCATACTTTGGGTATTCTCGTCAAGACAGAAAAGATAAGCCACGTGTTGGAATTGGAGCTAAATTGATGGCAAATTTACTAACGGCAGCGGGTGCAGACAGATTAATGACATTAGATTTACACGCAGGGCAGATACAAGGATTTTTTGATTTTCCAGTTGACCATTTAGAAGGAACAGCCATTTTTGTTCCATATCTTAAATCACTCAACTTACAAAATATTCTCTTTGCTTCTCCAGACGTTGGTGGTGTGGTTCGTACTCGAAACGTAGCAAAGTTTTTTAATGCCGAAATGGTAATTTGCGACAAACAACGTAAGCGTGCCAATGAAGTAGCGTCGATGCAATTGATTGGAGATGTAAAAGGGGCAGACGTTATTTTGGTTGATGACATGATTGATACAGGAGGAACAATGTGCAAAGCAGCCCAATTAATCATGGACAAAGGAGCAAATTCTGTTAGAGCGATTGTTACACACGGAGTTCTTTCTGGAAATGCCTACGAAAATATTAATAATTCGATTCTCACGGAACTGGTAATTACAGATACCATTCCTCCGAAACAAGAGAGTGATAAAATCAAGGTTTTGTCTGTGGCAGAGTTATTTGCCAAAGCCATCGGCAGAATCCGTGACCACGAATCTATCAGTTCATTATTCATAAAATACTAAGAGAATTTGAAAATTACTTAATTTGAAAATTATAATTCAGTCGCTGGAAAAAAATTTAGAATTTCACAATTTAGAATTGATTATTTTGTCTTAGATTAATTTCAAACGGTCGGTAGAAGATAGTTTCCTTAGTTGAATACGAAAGGCTATCGGCACAAACAACACAAAAATGAAAAAAGTAGAAGTTGTAGGGTTTTTAAGAAATTCCCTTGGTACAAAATCGGCAAAAGATTTACGTAACGAAGCATTAGCACCATGTGTATTGTATGGTGGAAAAGAAAACGTACACTTTGCTGTACCAATGATTCTTTTCCGTGATTTGATTTACACCCCAGAAGTAGCAGAAGTAGAATTGAATATCGAAGGTACAATTTACCGTGCGATTCTTCAAGACGCTTCTTTCCACCCTGTTTCAGAAATGATTCTTAACGTTGATTTTCTTGAGATTGTTGAAGGAAAAGAAATTAAAATAGACGTACCAGTGAAAGTAATCGGAACATCTCCTGGTGTTTTGAAAGGTGGTAAAATGGTTCAGAAATTAAGAAAAGTTACATTGAGAGGTTTAGTAGAAAATATTCCTGATTTTGTAACAGCAGATATTACAGGCTTAGACTTAGGTCAAACTGTTAAAGTTAGTAAATTGAAAGTGGAAGGTGCTACAATTTTGAATAGTCTTTCAAATCCAGTTGCTACAATTGATATTCCACGTGCATTGAGAGGAAAAATCAACTCTTAATTATTCGTAACTCACTGATAGACAAACAAAAAGCCCTTCAAATTGAAGGGCTTTTTGTTTGTCTAATTTGTCTTGATTCTTAAATCAAATTCAAAATCTTCTATTTCTAAGATTTTAATTTTACTAAAATCGGGGTGTTGCACATTGAATAAATAGTTGGACTCCTTTTGAATAATTGAAGACGGGACTTTCAAAATAGCACTTTCCTTTCTTTGCAACCATTCCTCCCCAATCTCTTGACAAATTTCATAGGTCGTATCATCATATTTATGCCATCCTTCTTCTAAATCTTCCAAAAATATTTCTTCAATCACTAAATCATCAGGAATTTCTATAACCATCACCTTAAATAATTGCTGCAAGCCCTCTCCTGCTCGATGAACAACGTTTTCAAGACAAGCTAATGCTCTTGTAGATGCCGTATAGATAACATAAGAGCCTTTTTTACTCCACCTTGCTTTATTTCCTGACGCATTCAATTTATCTGTCCACTTTGCCAGACCAATTCTATAAACTTGCATAATGTTTTTAAAAGTTTAAACAGCTTCTATGCTAAATCCCCAAATTCTATACGGATTAATTCCTCCATCACTAACTCGATTCCACCAGAGGTTTCCATCAGTTCTACGGGAACTCTCCAGCCTAAACCATAAGCAGGTTTCTGAATCCAACGGCGAAATGCTTCTATTTCTCCGAAAATTTCTGTTCCTTTCCTGAAAAGGGCAATAATTTTTAAAGCGTGTTCGCTACTGACAATATCCAAGTTTTTGTCTCCATCCGCATAACGAGTAATCGTTTTTGCTGAGGTATTAAACAACTGTGCAATCTGCTCTTTCTTGAAACCTGAAAGCAAGATAATATCATAGAATGCCTTAGAACTCAATCCTTTACGAGCATTGAAGACAATAGAAATATTATCACGAATTTGTGATTCATATTTTGTATAAATGGCTGCTTCTTCGTTGACTTGCATGACTTTATCGTTTTAAAATGTGTTGTTTTAGAATTACATTTCAAATTACTGGAAATTTGTCCAAAAAAACAAGACAAATTTCCATTTTCTATTTATGATTCTCTTTTTTATCAAAAACTAAGAACAAGTAGAGGCTTAAAAGCGTGATAAAAACTTCAAAAACTATTAGTGCGGCAATAATTCCGATAAAATCTGCTAAGAAACCCATAAAAACGGCTGGAATACCAAAACCAATGTACCCATAAAACATATAGCCCGACACAGCTCTTGCTCTTTGTTTTCCACCCAAAACCGCAATAAGAGCCAATCCGCCTTGGTAACTAAAGCCATAAGCGGCAGAACCAATGATAGCCGTTCCCAGTAAAATGATAGGTAACATTCCGTAATGGCAACCCAAAATAACTAAGCCAAAACCAAGTGGTACTAAGCCAAAGCCTATTTTTAGACTTAATTCAGGAGCAAATCTTGACCGAATGAATGGTTGGCACAATGCTCCTGTCCAGTTAATTAATACCAAACAGAAGCCTGCATAAGCGGTTAATTGGAATTTTGCTAATTGAGTCGGAATAATTGAAATGATAATTCCAGTAGTTGCCCAACAAATGGCAATAGAAACATTTATTGGAAAAGAGCCTTCTGGAAAATAAGGTAATTTGAGTAATGTACCCCCAATTGGCGGGAGTTTTGGAAGTGAAAATGATAGCAATAATCCTATAAACGTGAGAACTGCGGCTAAAAAATATGTGACAGGAGAATAAGTAAAATGAATTAATAATGCAATACTTGTCATGAAAGCCCCGCCACTAAAACCAATAGCAGTTGACATAGAAGTGGCATTTGCTGCACGAGTAGGAGCATCTGAATCCGGTGCTAAAATTTCAGCAAGGTAGGCAGTACCAGTACCCATACTAAGCCCAAGACCAATTCCTTGAAAAAAACGAGCAAAAATCAAGGCATAAACATTGGGGTAGAGCAAAATGATGACATCAGCAAGTAAAGCACAGAATAAACTAAAAATCAATACTGGCTTTCGACCAATTTTATCTGAAATTCCCCCCAAAAAAATATAGCAAGGCAACATTCCCACAATGTATGTAGCCAAAACTAAAGATGTTTGCCCGTTGCTAAAACCCGCTAAAGCAGCATAAGGACGAAAAAGGGGCATAGAAAGATTAACAGCAAGAGTAATCAGAAACAATGAAAAAGGAATGATGTAAGTGGATTTGAATTTCATCTATTGGGGTTATTTAGGAACGGTGAAACAATAACGTATAACTTTTATGCGACTCTTTTAAAGCTATTTTTTCTACTTTTTCATTAAATAGCGGTGCTATTCGCTTCAAAAGTAAATAAAACTATCATTAAAATAGTCTCCCTAAAATTTTATAAGTTACTATTTCACCATTCCTTATTCACAAATTAAATCAAAAAGGGTCAGCGAAAATATTCACTGACCCTTTTAATTATACTATTTTATAAAAATTACTTCTTCGTAACTCTTACAGAAATTCTACGATTTGCCTTACGCCCCTCTTCTGTATCATTAGAAGCTACTGGGTGTTCTTGTCCATAGCCTTCTGACTCTACACGTGCATCAGCAATTCCTAATTTAACTAATTCAGCTTTTACAGTTGTAGATCTATCATTTGAAAGTTTCAAGTTTTTTGCTGCATCGCCTACATTATCTGTATAACCACCTAATTTGATAGAAGCATTTGGAAAAAACTTCAAAATATCGGCAATGTTATTCAACTGTGCCTGAGATTCTGATTGCAAAGTTGACTCGTTTGTTTTGAACAACAAGTGGTCAAAATCAAACCAAGTAGTTTTGTCAACTGCTTTATCTGAAGAAATAAAGTCAATTAATTTACCTTCAATTTCCCCAACATTTGACAAACTCAACTCTTTCCCATCATCTTTTTTGAAATTTAATTTCGTATCAACGATTTTGATATTTTTAGAAACAGGCATTTCTCTTGCCAATTGCGGTGTCATTGTTTCAATATCCATCTTTGCCATTGCTCTTGTTTCTGAAGAATTAACAGCAATATAAGGAGCAATTACCAATGAAACGATTGACATTAATTTAATCAAAATATTCATTGAAGGACCAGAAGTGTCTTTGAATGGATCTCCAACAGTATCACCTGTAACGGCTGCTTTATGTGGATCTGAACCTTTTTTGTGCTTAACTCCATCAATCATTACACCTTTTTCAAAAGATTTTTTAGCATTATCCCAAGCACCACCTGCATTAGATTGGAAAATCCCCATCAATACACCAGACACCGTAACACCCGCTAATAAACCTCCTAAAATCTCAGGAGAAGAAGTATCTGCAAAAACACCTTTGAAGCCAAACCCAACTAAAACTGGAGTAATCAAAGCAATTGCTCCTGGCAAAATCATTTGCTTAATTGAAGCCTCTGTTGAAATAGCAACACATTTTTCATACTCAGGTTCAGTTTTGTATTCCATAATTCCAGGGATTTCACGGAACTGACGACGAACTTCGTTTACCATTTCCATAGCAGCTTTACCAACTGCCGAAATACATAAAGCTGAGAAAATGAAAGGAATCATTCCTCCAACAAATAAACCTGCCAAAACTGGAGCCTTATAAATATCTATTGAATCAATCCCTGCAATTCCTACAAATGCTGCAAACAAAGCCAAAGATGTCAACGCTGCCGAAGCAATTGCAAAACCTTTACCAGTTGCTGCAGTGGTGTTACCTACTGCATCTAAATTATCTGTACGCTCACGAACTTCTGGAGGTAACTGAGACATTTCTGCAATACCACCTGCATTGTCTGCAATTGGTCCGAAAGCATCAATCGCCAATTGCATAGCCGTAGTTGCCATCATACCAGCCGCCGCAATCGACACACCATAAATTCCTGCAAAATGATACGAGAAAATAATACCAGCAGCTAAAGTCAAAATTGGTAAAACCGTTGACTCCATACCTACTGCCAAACCACCAATAATGTTAGTAGCGTGTCCAGTACCAGATTTTTCAATAATAGATAAAACTGGACGCTTACCCATTGCTGTATAATATTCAGTAATAATTGACATCAAAGTTCCAACGACTAAACCTACAATGATTGCATAGAAAACATCCATTCTATCAAAAGAAGTAGTACGTAAAGTGATTTCTCCAGTAGGTAAAATGTATGTAACCAAGAAATATGAAGCAATTAAAGTAATTACAATTGAAGCCCAGTTACCAATATTCAAGGCATTTTGAACAGAAGAGTCTTCACCTTTAATTCGTACAAAAAATGTCGATACCAATGACGCTAATAAACCAACTCCTGCAATTAACATTGGTAATAAAACTGGAGAAAAACCTCCAAAATCATCAGAAACACTAATTTCTTGACCTAAAACCATCGTAGCTAAAATTGTAGCAACATAAGAGCCAAATAAGTCAGCTCCCATACCCGCAACATCACCTACGTTATCGCCTACGTTATCCGCAATCGTTGCAGGATTACGTACATCGTCTTCTGGAATTCCTGCTTCAACTTTACCAACTAAGTCAGCTCCTACGTCAGCCGCTTTTGTATAGATACCTCCACCTACACGAGCAAAAAGGGCAATTGATTCTGCACCTAATGAAAAACCTGCTAAAACTTCAATAGCTGTTTTCATTTCTTCAGAAGTTAAAGATTTTCCTTCGGCAAACATATAATAGAATGTAATGAATAAACCACTTAATCCTAAAACTGCCAAACCTGCAACGCCCATTCCCATTACAGAACCTCCTGTAAAAGAAACATTGAGTGCTTTTGCCAATGAGGTACGAGCAGCCTCAGCAGTACGAACGTTTGCTTTTGTAGCAACCTTCATTCCGATATAACCTGCAAAAGCTGAAAATAAAGCACCTAATAAAAATGCAGCAGCAATCCAAGGTGAAGAATGAATGGGGTGTTCAACCGAACCTTTGTCTGTACCTAACCAAAATAATAAAATGGCAGTTGGAATAGCAAAATAAGCCAATACTTTCCATTCGGCTTTCAAGAAGGCAATTGCACCATCGGCAATGTAACCTGATAATTTTTGCATTTCTGCATTTCCTGCGGGTTGGTTAGATACCCAACTAAATCGCCAAGCGGTATATAATAAGCCAATTATACCGAAAGCTGGTACTAAGTAAATAATGTTGTTCATGCGTGTTTGATTAAGGTTAAAATCTTTGAAAGTTTGGATTTAGTTTTATTTGACTGTTGACAATCCTACAAAATTAGCTTTATTGTCTAAGACAAAAAAATGCACTCTGGATTTTATTCAAAAAATACATCCATTTGTACTATTTTTAAGGATAAGTTCTTAGATAAATATAAAAATCAAAGTTTACATAAGATTTGATGGTATAAAATTTGCTCGAAATTTGGTACATTCTTAAACAAATAAAAAAATGAAACACAAATATCTCATAGGTATAACCGCCATAATGCTTTGGAGTTGTGGAGAAAATTCAAAAACTGGAGATGCTCTGAAACATACTGGAGCAGCAATTAAAGAGGATGCTAAAGCAATTACAAAATCGGCAAAGCAAAAAGCAGATGAAATGATTGCAAATTTTCCGAAAGAAAAAGAAGCATTCTTGAATAAAGCCAAACAAAAGCGAGATTCGTTAGACAGTAACATTAAAAAATTGCAAAGGGATTACAAAAGTGGGAAATTAACAAAAGATGCGAAAGCAGAGTTGGCAAAATTAAAGGAGGAAAGAAAAACTTTAGCAGTTCAAATAGAAAAGACTTCACACGTTTCTGCTGAAGCATGGGGAGAACTAAAAACAGGATTTCAGAAAGCAGGAGTTGAAGTTTCAACGGGAGTGAAAAAAGCACAAGAGAAAATTAAATAGTAAGAACGCTCTCAAAAACCTAAAATATTGGTTTAAAATTAAAAAAGCTCTAAAGTTTGCAAATTTTAGAGCTTTTTTGTGCAGAAATTTGCACGTTTGTATGATTATTAATACTTTTGTAGAAAAACTAACCACTTAATAAATAATAACCAAAATGAAAAAAGTATATATTTTAGCTTTGATTCTTGTCGTATTTAAGGCTCTTGAAGTAATCCTTTCCTAAACACTTGCCAAACGGCAGTAAACGCCTAAAGGCAATTTTTTTCCGAAAGCATCTGGTACAAATAACTCACCGAATTCTTGATTTAAGGTTTCAGGAAAGTTACTTTTTACCAAATTCTGAACAATCAAAGATGATAGTCCCAAAGAATAAAGATTCATGATGAGGAAATAATTTTCTTTATCTAAAATCTTATTGACTTCCTTTAGCATTTCATTCAGTTGTTCTTCCAATACCCACTTTTCCCCATCTGCTCCTCTCCCATACGCAGGTGGGTCAAGAATAATTCCTTGATAAATATTTCCTCTTCTCGCTTCCCGTTTCACAAATTTAAGAGCATCTTCTACAACCCAACGAATATTGTCTAACGATGATGCTTCCATGTTTTCTCTTGACCATGAAATTACTTGTTTCACAGAATCCACGTGAGTAACGTCTGCACCAGCTTGCTTGGCAGCAATGGAAGCTCCGCCCGTGTAAGCAAAAAGATTGAGAAACTTGGGAGATTTTACTGGTAACTGTTTGATTTTCAAAGCAATATATTCCCAGTTTGTCGCTTGTTCTGGAAACAATCCAACGTGTTTGAAGGAAGAAAGTGCTAATTTAAAAGTAAGATTTAACTGAGGACTTTTATAAGGTATAAACCAGCGTTCTGACATTCCTTTTTTCAGAATCCACTCCCCTTTTTCTTGACTATTTTTGTCTTTCAGAAAAGACGCATTGGCAGAGTTTTGCCATTCCAAATCTGAAAGTGATTTATCCCAAATTGCTTGAGGTTCTGGTCTCCTAAGAATAAACTCCCCAAATTTTTCTAATTTTTCAAATCCCCCAGAATCTAATAATTTATATTCTTGCCAAGTTGTTGGTTGTAACTGAAAAATAATATCCTCTTGTGATTTTGTCATAAAATTTTGCTTTAAAAGCAAAATTAAGCAATTCGCAAGAGGATTGAAAGAAAAAAGAGGAATGGAAAAAGGGAGGATGGAAATTATAATCCTAAATAGATTATTTCCAGTCCTTCCTTTTTCTATTCCTCCTACCTCTAATTTTTGTGCTATTGAAAAGATACTTTGCTCAGATAAAAAACATTTCTTTTCCCGCCTTCAGCATCATTGGCAATCTTTTGGTAGCCAGAAGCTATGAAATATTTTTCGTACCAAAAATCAATGTTATCATCAGAAGTTCTTCTGATTTTATCTCCTTCTTGTTCAGAAATAATTGAATTTTGTTGTACATCTTCTACAACTTTTGAGCCTTGAACAATCTTCCGAGTCAGTTGCCCTTTGTTTGAATAGGTCATCGTAACTATCTCATTCTCAATTGAAACTTTTATTTTTTCTACTAATTTCTGCTCTTTCACATCTTTCATTTCTATGGAATTATCCCAAACAAGATTTCCCTTTTCATCAAATTCAGCGACAATTGCGTGTGTGTATGTCCAACCATCAAAAATTTGCTGATTGTTGTTGAATCTGTTATAACCAAATGGACTGTAATAGCTACTGAAAGGAGAATATAGTCCAAAAGCACCATAACCCCAACGATAAGGATTGTAAAGTGCAGAACCAAAAGTGTTAAAACCTCCGAAAGAACTTCCGTAAGGTCCATAATTTTGGTATCGGTATTCTGGATAAAATGCTTCGGCAACAACAATATAATTCTTGCCTTTTTTAATAACATCATGCACTAAAATCCGATAATCCAAACGTAAATCTTCCCCTTTTTCTTTCTTTCCTTCAATTTTTTTCTCCATTTTTTCTTTCTGACGTGGTGTAAGAAAATTGAAGAAATTTTTAAAATCTGTAAAACTATGAAACTTTGTATCTGCAACTTCATGGTCAATTAATGTGGTAAAGTACATACCCTGAGAAGTCGGACCCCTTGAAGAACCAATCGTATTTTTATGCCCGTAAGTACCAACAATAACTTGAGTACTATCCGTAATCTGGTTGATTTTTCCATTCATCATCGCAAAATCGTTATCAGGATTCATCACTAATTGAGACTGCATTTTCCCAGCCTCATCAAAGGATTTTACAACCAATTGATAATTTTTTCCTCTCGTACCAACTGCATAAGTAACATTAATTGTATTTGTAGTGGTGTCAATTTCCATAGACTGAATCTCGGCTTGTCCTTTCAAAGCCGAAGGTAATAACCGAGTTTTGCGTTCTGCGACGTTTGTAAAAAGTACTACTGGTTGTGAATTAACAACACCAGCAATAAATATGGAATTATTAATTGCCTGAAAATTAGACACTTCCATTCTTTCAACAGAATAAATCTGAAATTTCTCAACAAAACCTGGACCAATATTTACCTTGAAAACTTGGTAAGTGTTACTTCTGTATCTACTAAAAAGCAAATACAAACTTTTGCCGTCGTAGCTGTGTGTAACAAAATCGAGTCCGCCTTCTATTGTCCCGTTGATACTCCATACTTTTTCTAAATTAGTATCAAAGCGTGTCAAGCCGAACTCAGATTTACCGAGTTGTGCCATTACTAAAACCCCTTTGTCTTGAATTGGAATGGTGAAATATTCTAAATTATTCCCAAGGGTTGGAAACTCAATTCGTTTTGAGGATTGTTGAGAAAAAGAGGTGGCTTTTACACAAAGAATTATAGTGCATAAAAGCAATAATTTTAAAATTTTCATGGCTCTAAATTATTGATGAAGATATTTTTAAGATACTTTTCATTCATTAGCAAGACCCAAGATAATGTCAAACTCCTCAGCCTTTACGGGGGTAACAGAAAGACGAGATTGTTTAATAAGTGCTAATCCACTTAATCGTTCATCTTCTTTCATTTGCTTGAGAGTAACGGTTTTAGGAAATTTCTCAACGGGTGACAAATCTACTACAACCCATCTTGGGTCATCGATTGTTGGGTCTGGGTAATGTTCTTTTACAACCTTTGCCAAGCCGACAATCTCCATGCCTTCATTTGAATGATAAAAGAAAACTAAATCATCCACTTTCATGGCTTGGAGGTTATTTCTTGCTTGATAATTGCGGACACCGTCCCACATTCCTACTCCTTGTTTAACGAAATCATCCCAAGAATATTTGAAAGGTTCTGATTTTACGAGCCAATGATTCATATTTTTTGCTTTACTTATTTTATTATTTGAAACTACATTCTCTGAAAAAACTCTACCCAAACTCCATCTGGAGATTGAACTGCAAAAGTTTTAATTTTACCGATTGGAAAAACTTCAATTTCCATGACTTCTCTGACTGGATTTATTCCATTTTTAAAGACAAAATCATAATATTTCTGGATATTTTCAACTGGAAAACGGTACATTAAAATTCCTCTGTTTGGGGGACAAGCATTGCCAGAAAAATCTTCCCCCTCCAAGCCATCCATTTCTACTAAATCTAACAATCCATCTCTGGTTTCATTAGGTCCGACAATGTTCAGTTTCACATTCACGATATTAGATAAATTCTTGGGCATTCCGAACATATTTGCACTCGGTTCGTCCGTTTTAAATTCTATTTCATTATGAGAAGTAAAGCCCAATTGGTTTACAAAAAAATGAGTCGCCACCAGTAAGTCTCTGACAATCATTGCACTAAGATAAACATTACTCGTAACGCCTTCTAAATGAAATGGATTGGGATGGGGTGGATTTGAACGATGAACCAAAGCTATCACAACTTCATCATGCCCTTTCAATAAAACTTCTTCCACCATAAAAGGTCCCATAGTTTGGGTAACTGTTTTACTATATGCGTGCCAACCTAACTCGGAAAGTTGATTGGCAGTTTCTTCAATATTACTGGTTCGTAAATCTATGTCGAGAATCCCTCCCGTATCCCAAGTTTGTCCCGCAGGACGAATGATTTTTTGTGAAACATTTTTGAATTCTATCAAACGAATTTGTCCATACTCTAAACCATGAAAATTCAATAGATATTCCTCGGTTTCACATTCTGAAGGTAAATCCCAAAAGTCAATTTGAGTATTACTCCCGTTACCTTGCCATAAAATCGACCAACCCAGCGTTTTGGTATAGATTTTTACGACTTCATGAATGTTTTTTACACTCATAACAATTTCGGAATATGTATGAATTTTCATGGTTTTTGAGCGTTTTTGGACTTAGTAATGTGTAAACAATAAGTGGGGGTTTTTGTCAAGCCCTTTTGGGGTAAGACTTCTCAACTTTTTCGTTAAATAGCGGTGCTATTCGCCTCAAAAGTTAATCGTCTTACGCCAAAATGACTAAGACAAACTCCTCCAACTTATTATTTACACATTACTACATTTATTCAATCATTTTTTTCATTTCATTCATTATTACTATCCAATTAGTGCTTGAATGGTCAATGACTTCTTGAATTTCAAAACTATCTTGTGTGATTGTAAGAGTCGTAACTCCTTCTTTTTCAGACAAATGATAAGAAATTTTTGCATAATTTTCTGGTTTATCTTCTGTTCCTGAAAAATTACTCCAATAATTGTATTCAATTAGCTTTTCAAATTGATAATCCAAAATAGTCCCTTTATCTTCGTAGGGCTTTCCCTCCCATTCTCCACTAAATGTAACTGGAGAACCTATTTTCCAAGTGGTTTTAAGTTCCGTTCCGAAGAAATATTGTTTAACAATTTCGGGATTAGTAATTGCTTCCCAAGTCTTTGAAATTGAAGCATTAATAGTTACTTCAAGTTTTAAAATCATTTCGTTTGCCATGTTTTTGTTTGTTTAAATTTATGAATTTTTCACAAACAAACGATGCACCACTGACAACCCTATGGCAGTCGGTTTGAAAATGTCTAAATTAATTTTGAAGTGATTTCACGTAATCATCAATATTAGGGTGATTTTCCTTCCGAAAAGGTTGATGAGTGTTTTCTAAAGTAACAATTCTTGCAACTTTAAAATCTCTATAATCTAACCGTTGCCAGCACCAAGCAATCAAATGCCAATTAAATCCGTAAAAAGTAAGACCTATTGGTTCTATTTCTCGTTCGCTCGCTCGGTCTTGACTGTTGACGTATTGAATTTTTAAAATCTTTTTTCCAATTATAGAATCCTGAATATCAGTTAGATACGAAAAATTTCCATTCCCGATGGGTGGAGCATAGGTTGTTTTTATTTGAGATTGTATAAAATCTGCTCTGTCTTTTTCAACTCCTTTCAACATTACTTTCACCTTATTCAAGGCAGAGGTGTAATGCTTTTGGATAGATTCATCACCAAATTTTTTTGCAATACTTTCCAACAAAATCAATGCGTTGGCTTCTTGCTGAGTGAAAATTACGGGAGGAAAAAAATAGCCCTGCATGATAAAATAGCCTTTGTTTGGCTCAAAACTTACAGGAATTCCTATTTCGCTAATTGCTTTAATGTCTCTGTATGTTGTGCGGATACTGATGTTAAATTTTTCTGAAATATAATCAGCGGTAGCATATTTCCTTGATTGCAAGACGGTAACAATACCCATGAGACGATCAATTCTATTCATTGCTAAAATTATTTCAAAACATTCTCAATTCTTCTGATAGATTCTTCTAAAATAGATTTTGGACAACCAAAATTTAACCTAAAAAAACCTTCTCCCAAAAACATTTCTCCAGCATTTACACGAACACCTGCTTCTAATAATTTCTTTTGAATATTCTCAATTCCTAAATCCTTTGCATCAATCCATGCCAAATAGGTTGCTTCTAAAGCATTCATTTTCAGACCTTTAATGTTATTGATTCTTTCATAAAGAAAATCGTGATTAGCTTTTAAATAAGAAATCAATTCCAATCTCCAGTCTTCTGAATCTCGATACGCTGCAATTGCCGAACGAATTCCAAAACGATTCAATTCTGGAAACATCCCAGACTTTGCTTTAATAAAATTCTGTCTCAATTCTTCATTCGGAATTATGGCTACTGAACATCCTAAACCTGCAATATTAAAAGTTTTGCTCGGAGCTTGAAGTGTAATCGTATTCATGGCAGTTTGTTCATCAAGGCTTGCAATCGGAATATGTTTTTTTGAGTTATTCAAAATCAAATCACAATGAATTTCATCAGCACAAATCACAACCTTTCGTTCATTACAAATATTTGCCAGTTCAGAAAGTTCCTCTTTAGTAAAAACAGTTCCAGCTGGATTGTACGGGTTACAAAGCAGAAAAACCTTAGTTTCTGGCGTAATTGCTTTTTTAATTGCCTCAAAATCAAATGTGTAGCGATTATTTTCTTCTTTTAATAATACAGTTTGCAAATTTTTCCCAGCCCAAGATGGTGCTAAATGAAATGGTCCATAAACAGGAATTGTCGAAAGAACAGCATCGCCAAAATTGCCAACAGATTTACAAGTTGCTGTCAAACCAGGCACTAAACCAGGAATCCAGACTTGCCATTCGTTTTCAATTTTCCAATTGTAAAGATTTTTCATTCTATCAGTAAAAATATCTTTCAATTCTTTTGGAACAAACGAGTAACCCATAATTCCATGGTCTGCAACAGATTTTAAGGCATCCAAAACGGCTGGTGGACATCGAAAATCCATATCAGCGACGGGCATAGGAATTACTTCTTGTGGATCATTAAAAAAGTCCCATTTAAAGGAATCAGTATTATGGCGGGGAATGATTTCGTCGAAATTATACATTAAAAATACATTTTATGGTAAAGATTTATAAATCAAGATATAGTCTGTAAACTTGCCTTTCTGAACTTTAGAGAAATAAGTACAGCAATAACCATTAGGAGAATAATTAATAAAAAAGCATTTTGATAGGAATGGGTCTTGTCATAAATATAGCCAGTAATAATTGGTCCAAGGAACGCCCCTGCCGACTCAAACATACTTATTGTTCCGTTAATTTTTCCAGCAGATTTCAAACCAAACGTTTTGACAGTCAGCACATTGTACATAGAATAAATTCCTCCCCAACTAAAACCAATAAGCCCAATATAAATAAAAAGGGTGTCTGGATTCATTGTATATAATCCTATGCAACCCATGGTTAGTACAATGCAACAAAGCGTAAAAACCTTAAAATTATCAAAAAAATCGCCCAGAGTTGCTACCAAAAGTTTCCCAATAAAAGCTACTAAAAAATAGACACTCAAAGCATATCTGGCAGTAGTTTTATCAAATCCTAAATCTAAAGTATGTAAAATTAGATTTGAGACAATACCTACTACGCTGTAAAATGATAGAAATCCCGAAAAACATATCAGCCAGAAAGTCTGAGATTTTGTTGCATCATGATAAGATAGCCCTTCCATCAATAAATTTTCATTTTCGAGTTGTTGTGTTGAGAACCCGAAAGGTTTTATACCTAAATCAGAAGGGGAGCTTTTTATGACAAATACTATGTAAAAAAACAAAATTGCTGGAAAAAAAGAAAGATAAAGAAATGCTTCTCGCCAAGAATAATGGTCAATCCAATGTCCAATCAAATTTGGAAGAAATATTCCACCCAAACTTGTACCAGCCAGCGTAATACCTAATGCTAAACCTTTGAATTCTCTGAACCAAGTAGAAACTAAAATTATTGTTGCCACCGAACCAGAAGTTATGTAGGCAACGCCAAAAAGGACGTGAAGGAAATATGCTTCAAATTTTGATGTAATAAAACTGTATGATGCTAAAGAAATACAGAGGATTGCAGTACCAAATAACATCATTTTTTTTACCCTAAACTTGTCCATCAAAGTTCCTGAGAGTAAAATAAAAAAGAATGAGATAAAATTGGGTAAAGCGTCTCGTGCCTTGAGTTCACTTCTTGTCCAATGAAATTCATTAATAAGAGATTTATCAAAAACCGTAATCACTGTGGTTGTTAATCCATTGATAACTACCAAAATAAATAACCCAGAAACACAAATTAGCCAGGGATAAAATTTGGTCAAAAAAATTGATTTGGAAATGTTCACTTCTTTAAAATTTAAACATTATTTATTTCTTAGGGTTAAAAGTGTGACTATGGTTAGAAATAGTATCAAAAATTCGTTAATCTGATTTTTTTTTATCAAATTGTTGTAGAAAAATTCCATTCAATCTAACTCTTCAAAAAAATGAAATACCACTTTACGATTCACAAAGGAATAACTCCGAAATTACTTTGTCTGTTCCTAACGCTCTGTTTTTCTTTTTCTTTCAGTGCTTTTTCTCAAAACCGTATCGTCAAAGGGCAAGTAATTGATGAAACTAATCAACCCATTGCTGGTGCAAATGTAATGATTAAAGGAACTAATGTTGGTACATCAACGGATGTCTCAGGAAAGTACTCAATAAGTGTTAGTGATGCAAATGTTAAACTTATTTTTTCATTTATCGGCAAACAATCTGTCGAGAAAGCTATAACCAACGAAGTAGAAGTAAATATTGTTTTGATTGATAATTCATCAGAATTAGATCAAATTATTGTAACCGCCACAAGCCAGCCAGTTAGAAAAATTGAAACAGTAACAGCCGTTGAAGTAATTGGTGCAAAAGAAATTGCAAGGACAAGTTCTATCAACTTGGCGGATGCTGTTCGTTATGTGCCAGGCGTTTTTGTCCATTCGGGTCCTGGGCGTACACGTAATTCAATCTGGATGCGGGGTTTTCCAGATAATACCAACAATGGTTTGGTTTATACATCGCTTCTGGCAGACGGGTTAAGAACTTTTTCTTCGCCAGAAATGGTACCAGATGCTGCTTTCAGGATGGATATGAATGTTGAAAAAATTGAGATTGTTCGTGGTTCTGCCGCTACTCTTTATGGTCGTGGGGCGGCGGCTGGTGCAATTAACGTAATTACAAAAACAGGTGGTGTTGAGCATGGAGGAGCAATGAGACTTTCTACTTCTGATTACAACAATCTTATGCAATTAGATATGAATGTGAATGGTCCGTTGAATAAATCTAAAACTTTAAGGTATAATGTGGGTGGTTTCTATTTGAAAGATGATGGATTTAGGGATAATCAATATCCAGATTATGGTGGACAAATTAGAGGAAATATCGACTGGATTTTGCCCAATAATGGTGGTTCATTAAAAGTATATGGTGGTTTTATCAATTTAAGTGTTCAAAACCAAATTGATATTCCATATACCGCAAATGACCTTTCAGCACCAGCAAATGGGTTTACCAGCAGAGATGTTTCTTTGCCAGCAAATGCTTTAAAAGGAAGAACATTTTCGATTACTTATCCGAACGGTAATGTTGAAAATATTGACATAGAAAAAGGTGCAAGAGACGGTAACTTCTCAAAAGGTGGAAATATTGGCTTGAAGTTTAACTTTAATTTAGGTAACGGATTCTCATTGTCTAACAATGGTCGCTATCAGTTATTGACAATCGGAACTCAGTTTGATTTTCCTTTGCAAGCTAATTTTGGTTCTGTTCAACAAAGAGCATTTTTTGTCGGTGGGCAACCTGGAAAAGGTGGCTCAACAGGAGATGATTTTATCAATGAGGTACGTCTCCAAAAAACTATTAATGTGGGTAATTCAACCCATAGTTTAACTGGGGGATATTATTACAGTTCTGTTACGGTAAATGCTTCGGCTGTTGGTTTACTTTATACATTAAATACTGATGATGCAAAAAATAGAATTGTCAGAGGTTTTGTTACTCCAGTTCCAACCGACCCAACAAGAGATGTTTACGTTCCGTCATTATTCAGAAATGGAATTTATACAGAAAGCGTAAACTCTGTTTTTATTGGCGATGAAGCAAAGTTTAATGACAAGTTAACAGTCAATGCAGGAATTAGAAGTGATGTAATTAACTTAGATTTGACCGAAGACCGTTATGCTTATCAGCGTTATGCCAAAAGAGCAGTTGAGCATAAAGGAACAAGTTGGTCTTTAGGTTTCAACTATATGTTTGATAGAAATACTGCATTATACGCAAATATTGTTGGAGCATATAGAGCTCCAGATTACTCTGCTTATACAACAGTACAATATGCTTACAGAAAAACCAGTGACCCAGAAGGAGTAAAGCGTTTGTTTAATCCAAATGCCGCAGATTTTCCTAAAGTCGCCACAGAAGTTGTTCGGGTGGATGCTCTCGGAAGAACACTTTATACAAATGATTACATTGATAAAAATGAGCAGATTAGTAGTTATGAATTGGGTTACAGAAAAAGCAAAGGCGATTTTGGATTTGATGGTGGTATTTTCTTGAATAATATTACCGACCGTTTGGTTTCGACCTTTATTGGTGGAACTGCTGTTCAAATTCCAGGCGGCAATAATAGAATCTTTGGAACTGAATTAAGTTTAACTTACACGCCACAATCAACCAAAGGTTTGTTTGCTCGTACAAGTATAACTTATCAAAAAACATCCTATTCAAAACTCGTTCAAGTAAACCCTTTGAAACCAACTGAGAATATTGATTTATCTGGCAATAGAGTTGCGTCTGTACCATCATTAATCTGGAACTTTAACATCGGTTATGAATCAAATTTGGGAGGTTTTAATATTAACAATAACTTAACGACAGGTCGTCCAGTAGATATTTATAACACAGCAGACTATCCTACAGTGTCTTTAATGGATGCCAATGCTTTCATCAAAATTGGTTCATCATCCAAGAACCCGATTAGATTAAAAACAAGTGTATTTAATTTGTTCAATAACCAGTCTGCGAGTAGCGTTGTGAGTGCCCAAACTGATAATGCTTTATTTTTGGCATCTCAGAATCAATATTCAGGGAACTTCAAAAATGTTAGAGGTGTGCCATTTTTACCAAGAAGATTCACTTTTGCTTTAGAAATAGCTTTTTAAAATTAAAAATGATTAATTTTATCTTCTCACAAAATACTTGAATGTTTCGAGTATTTTGTGAGAATTTTTTTTGAACAATTCGCCCACAAATATGACCAGATTAAGATTTCTTGTATTGCTTTTTTTAACAGTTTCAGTAAAGAGTTTCTCGCAGAAACCCATCATGCTCGACGACATTCACTATTATGTCAGCGATAGTTCTGTAAGGCTTACTGCAAATAATTATTTTAAAAAGTTTTTCGGTGCAAAAGCCATGGCAGAACAACCCATGAATCCATTGTCTTTCATAGATTTTTTATTGCTAAGACCCGAACAATCAACGATTAATATTTCTTCTCCAGGTCCATTTCCAGGTATAAAAGTTGGCGACCCCAAGCGTTGGTTACGTGACAAAGTTGAGCCTTCTCCTAAAAATCCCCCGATGTATGGTGTTCACTGGTTGGCAATAAGTACCCGTAATTTGAAGAAAACTGTCAAAAAAATGTTGAAAAGCGGCTATGATTTTGCAGCAGAAAACTTCACTTTACCATTGGAACCTGACGCTAATGCTGTGGCAATGTTCGGCTTTGACTATAATATCGTTGTCATTGTTGAAAGACCAGAAAAAGCTGTCACACCAAACGGAATCGACCATTTACAGATTCTGGTGAAAAATTTAGAAGAAAATCTTACATTTTACCAGAACGTTTTAGGTGCTGAAGTGTTGGATAAAAAATCTCGCTCAGTTTTGTTGAAAATTGGAAAACATAAATTTGTATTGTCTGAACCAGAGGCATTAGGCTTAGACCGTGAACAAGTAATCAATAGAGACCCCAAAAAATTCGTTGCCAATATAGATCATCTTGGTTTTTTGTATGAAGATGTTGAACCTGCATTCTATGCTGCACAAGCCAATAATTGTAAAGTTGTGATGGAACCCCGTCAGATGATGTATTATGATAAACCAACTCCTTATAATTTTTGTATTTTGATGAGTCCTGACGGCTTACAGATTGAATTAGAAGAAGAATCTGGGCGAGTAAGTGGCAGAAAAACTTATAAAGCAATCAAATAAATTAGGAACGAGAATTAAATAACGTATTGAATTTATCATTTGTTATTTTTGTGAAATTTGAGTCGATAAAACCGCAGTTATGCAGAGCATAATGAGGATTTTATTGACGAAAAAGTTCAGAAAAAGAGCAATGAGAAATCAGTATGTTATTTAATTCTCGTTCCTTAACTACTAAAATTAACCCAAAATGAATAGATGGCTCACAGTTTTCTTACTTTTTCTAATTTATACATCCAGCACAATTAGCACAAATTGTCTCCCAACATTTTTTGTAGATATTAAAGCTGATTTCGGTTGGACGTCTGGGGAAGTCAGTAAACCAGGCTCATACTATTTTATTTTTATTGCCATTTTTGCTCCAATCGTTGGACTATTGATGAATAAATTCAAGCCTAAAACTTTAATGGTTTTTGGAATTTTACTCGCATTTTTTTCTGAATTAGCACTAACTTCATTTACAAACTACAATCAATTTTTTGGAATTTATGTAGCATTATCAATAGCCATAACGTTTTCTGGATTAATTCCAAGCATGGTAATTATCAGTAATTGGTTCAAAGAAGATAAAGGAATTGCCGTAGGAATATTTTTATTGGGTTCAAGTTTTGGTGGAATAATTTACCCCCAATTTGCTAAAATCTTGATTCCAGTTTACGGTTGGAGAATCGCTTTAATTGGAGTAGCAATACTTGGATTAGCCTTATCAATTATTCCATTATTTTTTGTTAAAAACTCTCCAGACGGGCAATTTTTAGCACCTGAAAAGCAAAAAACTGGATTTGATTTTAAAGCACTAATGGAAGTTTTAAAAACTCCCGTTTTCTATTTTATGTTGGCAATCACGGCTGCTTTTTGGTTTTGTGGTTTTGGTATTCTGAGTCATCAAAGATTATATTTTTCAGAACATAATTTTAACCTCAGCGATGCCACTAACCTTTCGAGTCTTTTTTTCGTTTTTAGTATTATTGGAAAACTATTCTTTGGCTATATTTCTGATAGGCTCAACAAAGTTAACATACTGATTTTCTGTACATTACTTTTAATTATTGGAATTTATGCCCTACAAAATATTGATAAATCTGTCAACTATGGTTATCTATACGCTGTTGCTTATGGATTTGGATATAGTGGTGCTTTTGCCATGATTCAGCTAACAGTTGCAGATTATTATAAAGGAGATTCCTTTTCTACAATCTTGGGATTTGTCAATTCATTTGATTCTTTAGGAGGTTTCTTTGGAGTAATGTTGTTGGGAGTTTTGCATGATGCCGACAAAAACTACAATTCTGGGATTCAATTATTACTCAATGTTGGCGTAATTGCTTTGGTGTTCACGATTGCTTTGAAAATTGTAGAGAAAAAAACTATTTCAAAAAAAGTCATTTAAAAATACATTATTACATTTTATGAAGAAATTTTCATTAATAATTTCACTAATTCTTCTTTCATTAACCTCTTATTCTCAAGGAGTTACATTTATCACAGGAGGAAACTTGCGTACAATTTTTGAATTAGCAAAGGCTCAAAATAAAGCTGTTTTTCTGGAAGCATACGCTCCTACTTGCCATGTTTGTGCAGCTTTTAAACCTACTTTCGAGAAAAAAGAAGTTGGTGATTATTACAATAAAACCTTCATTAGCTATCAATTGGATTTGACTTCGCCAGAGGCTGCTGCTTTTTTGAACAAACAAAAAATTTGGATTCCATCAACCCCAACGCTTTTGTATTTTGATAAAGATGTGAAATTGCTACACTTTGCCATTATGGGAGAAAACACAAATTCGTCTCAGGTTGTGATTCAGGCAGGACAAAAAGCATTTGACACAAAAAACAGGGTAATTGCCTACAAAGCAAGCTATTTAGCAGGAAACAGGGACCCCAATTTTTTGTATGAATTCGCTTTCTTTTCAAGAATTCTGAAAGACACAACTGCAAATATTGATGCTGCTCGTGCTTATGCAAAAGCAACTCCTACCAAAAATTATTCAAACAACACAAATTTTTTGATTTTGCAAAAGGTAATAATTGATGATGAAAATCCGATTGCTCAATATTTGTTCTCACATTTGGCAGAATTCAATGGAAAATATGACAAAACTTTAGTGAAACAAACTGCCGAAAATATCATCATGTATTCGTTGATTAGTCCAAAAGGAGATAAATATTCTATCAAAAAAATCAACGAGGTAAGAGCAAACTTGACAAAATTAGGGGTTGATAAAAAATCAATTGATGCACGTGTTTTCAGACAAGAAGCCACGGCGTTTTTCAGAGAAAATCAGCCAGAAAAAGGCATAAAAGTTTTGGAGGCATTAATCGATAAGAAAACACCAAAAGAAAGTTATAAATTTTTAAGTGATTTTGTAACGACACGAACAAAAGATAAGAATGCCTTGGCAAAAGCAGCTCTTTGGGGAAAATTAGGAAAGTAATTTATTGATTGTTTTCTAATATAACTATCTCATTTACAGAAGGATAAACAATCAGCTTTGAAAAATCGGTTTTCCAAAAATCCAAATCTAAAAGCTGATTGTTTTTATCTTTTGTGAGTGTAATAACAACTGGTATTTCATCGGTATCGATATATTCTACCTGTATCAAATCACCATCGTAGTCATCGGGGTTATTCCCTAAACTAATGCTTCCCATTTTCCCACCTTCATATTCAAAAACATCCTCATTGATAGGATAATCAGCTAAGTTTAAATTGAGTTTTGTTAAAAGGAAAATGATTAATTCTCGTTCATTTTCTCTAATTTTTCGGGTATTGTTCATTCAAAAGTAAAATTTCTGTTGTCTGTGAGTTTTTGCTTTTTTGTAAATATATAATGCTGTTATCGTTGAAAGTGAAAAAGTGTTCTATTCGTAGTTATTTTGGGGTTATCATCTTTCATTAATTGGTTCAAGACGATTCTCCCCAACAAAAAACCAAGCAATGAACGCTTGTGGGGTGTTTTTCCAAATACATCTCTTCGCACAAAATGCAATGTTTTATCATTTGGTAAACATTCATTTTACCCCAGTGTCTGGTACTATTTTCATTGAGCAACTCCACTCTTTTGATGAGTTCTGCTCTTGTTTCTTTGTCGAAAATTGTTTTCAAGGTTCACTCAATTTTATACATTCAATCTTTTCTAATTCAATGATATAATTGATAAAAGAATTTGCTTTCATCTGTTTAAGTTCGGCGTATAATTTTCTATCCTGATTCGCTTCTTTGGCAATTTGGTATTTCAAATTTTCATAAAATTTCCGTGCGATTTCATTTCTTCTCAAATAATCTCTTGAAAAAATATGACGACGTAATTCTTCACTATCATTTTTAGAGATGTACAGATGATGGGCTATTTTATCCAAAACCTCATCATCTTGTATTGCATTTCTCTTAAAAACTTCTCGCCCTTCTATGCCTTGATTACCGTTGTGATAATAACCACACGATTCAAGATTATCTTTAATGTACTCAAAATCAGCAACTTGATAGTAAATAACGTCAATGTCGATTATTGGTTTTGCAGCAAGATTTGGCACTGAAGTACTCCCTACGTGTTCAATATTTACCTCAATCCCAATTAATGCTTTTGATAGTTTTTCCTTTATCTTTTCAAAATGATTCACCCATTCGGGATTGTATTTTACGATTACCATGTATTTTTTTAGATAAGGCATTCGGATAAATAATCGTGAGTAATGCCATGATGAGTAAAACATTAAATTCAACACCATTTCTTCCACCACCCACAACAAACCAGCCTTCTTTTATATGAATCATAAAAATACCCGCAATCAGAATAAATATGGTGATAAAAGTGGCCGCTTTCAAATATTTATCTGTAAAAAGTGAAATCGCCAGAGCAACATGAGATAGTTTTATCGCCCAAGCCAAAGGCAAACCTAAAGGTGCAAAACCAACTTGATTCAGGTATAAATTACCAAAATTATTAATCCCATTATTGAATATTCCTACCAAACTGTGGACTAAGAATATGACAATGAGGGCAATACGAAGAAAAGATAGATTTTTTGTCATGAGATTGGGTGGTGGTTTCTTAAATTATTATTTTCAAAGCCTCAATATTATCATCAGTCAAATTTTGGACATTCTGAGTTATCTTTTCAATCTCCCAATTCCACCATTTGATTTCTAATAAATCTTTGATTTTTTCCTCAGAAAAACGCTTTTTGATTAATTTGGCAGGATTTCCGCCTACAATGCTGTAAGGCTCTACGTCTTTTGTAACGACTGAGTTTGTACCAATTATTGCTCCATCGCCAATGGTTACGCCCGCCATGATGGTGGCGTTGTAGCCTATCCAAACATCGTTACCAACTACAATATTTCCTTTGCTTGGGTAGGTTTTTCCTTGCATGGCATTCTCCCAACCATTCCCGAAAATAGCAAATGGATAAGTTGTAACGGCATCTGTCAAATGATTTGCTCCGTTCATAATGAAAGTTACATCGGAGGCAATCATGCAGAATTTACCAATGATTAATTTATCTCCTGTGAAATCAAAATGATACTTTACATTCTTTTCAAAATTCATAACATCCTCAAAATCATCATAGTAAGTATAATCTCCAACGATGATGTTAGGATTTTTGATAATATTTTTCAAGAAACAAAGTCTATTGTAATGGACTAATGGAAATGGCGTATTTTTATTTGGTCCTGTCATTTTTGAATGGTTTGGTATTTTTTACAAATATAATCTGAAAATATCAATCCTAAAACCAACCCGAATTCTTCATAATTTCGGCAATTAAAATGCCCCAGTATGTTCCTGTGGCATTCCCTAATGCTCCAACTAAAATCCCAGGAAGTGTTAAGTCATTTCTATTTAAACTCCTCGAAAGTGCCATAGCCGAGGCTGAACCTCCTACGTTGGCTTGTGATGCAATCGAAATTATGTCCCAATCTTGTTTTAGTAATGCCCCGATTCCGAAAACTATGAGTCCATGAATAGTAACAAGAATCGTTACGAAAACCATTAAGATCAGAGCTAATTTTCCATCTTTTATCAGTGCAGGGACATCACAATATGCTCCAATTACCGCTAAAAACAAGTAAACGCTCAATAATCCTAACAATTTATGTCCTTTCAAGCGATTTACTGTTGGAATTTGTGCTAATATCAAAGCGATTGTTGTTAACCAAAGTATTGGAGGAATTTGTGGAATTTGACTATTTAACCAAGCGGAAATTCTGATTCCTGCAAAACTCATGAGCAATAGAAATGCTAAGTCGAAAGGTCTAACATTTTCTGAATCTGAAATATATTGTTTAGTTTCAACCTCAGTCTCAGAAGATATTTCAGAAAGTTGTTTTCTTGGAAATTTTTTATTCAAAATCTGGGGCAAAGCAATGGTGGCAATCACCCAAAGTGCAGTTATGATATTGTCTGCAACGGTAGCAGCAGAAAAAAGTCCCCCTTGTTGAGAAACACTATAATGCAAAGCAACAGCATTGAAATTGATGCTCCCACCAATGTATGTTCCCGTGTACATTCCGCCGAGTGCATGATAATATTCCCCAATTTGCATTTTCCCATTTACTGCCCACATGGCAATTAATGAACCAGTCATGGTTGCAAATGAACCAATCAGAAACATCATCAACATGGGTTTCCCTGCCTTTTTTAAGCTATTTAAGTTGATATTTAGGAGCATCAAGAAAATTGAAATTGGAGCAATGTAGGCAAAAATAGCGTCGTAGAGGGGTGTCGCTGGAGAAGAAGCAGGAATTATTCCGAAGTTTGCAACAATGGCAGTTACGATTATTACTAAAAGCCCTGTACCCAAGTGTTTGAAGAATGGCTTGGTATTGAGCCATTCAGACGCTACAATATTAAGGCATAAAACTGCTAAAATTGAAATCGGGTTAGTGAGCATAGTTCTATGTTGTAAAACCGCAAGAACGGAAAGACGCTATTCATACTTGCGTCTTTCCGTCCTTGCGGTTATGTAATCTTAGTTATCCTAAATCCTCCAAATCAAATGGTAAAGTTCTAACTCTTTTTCCTGTCAATTTAAAGATGGCATTGCATAATGCTGGAGCAATTGGTGGTAAGCCAGGTTCGCCTACGCCACTTGGTGCTTCTTGATTTTCGATGATATGAATCTCGATTTTAGGCATTTCATTGATTCTCAGAACATTATACTGATGAAAATTACTTTGTTCTGCCATGCCATTTTTGAATGTAATAGCATTTTTTATTGCAGCAGTTAATCCCATCACAATATTTCCTTCGGTCTGAGCTTTCACATTGTCTGGGTTAACTGTCATTCCACAATCAATTACCGAGACAATTTTTTCAATTTTTACGCCTTTCCCTTTTTTAGAAACTGTAATTGCATGAGCAACAATTGATTCAAAAGAACGGGTTACGGCAATACCAATTGCCTGATTTTCAGGAAGGTTATGATGATAATTAGTTTTCTTCGCCAAAGTTTGTAAAACTCTGCTAAATCTTGGCGAATCTGCTAACATATCTAACCTAAAAGCTAATGGGTCAGTTTTTGCAGCATGAGCCATTTCGTCAATAAAGCTCTCTTGTCCGAATGCCGTAGTTGAAGAATATACCGACCTCCACCAAACAATAGGAATATCGGTTTCACCTAAATGAAAACTCATCGTCCGATTACCAAAATCATAAGGACTATCCGCCAAATTGGCTGTTTCGGTTGACCATGAATCTGGGGCGTCTTTTAACGGTACTCCAAAAACTTGATGTTCAATTGATGCTCCAACAATCTTATGTTTATGAGCTACTACTGCCCCATTTTCGTCCAAACCACCTTCCATCACTGAAACCATTCCTGGTCGAAATGGTCCTTGTGCGGTGTCATCTTCACGAGTCCAAATAACTTTTACAGGAGCATTTACTTGTTTTGAAATATGCAAAGCCTCCATCACGTAGTCGTAATAAGCTCTTCTTCCAAAAGAACCACCCATGAAAGGGACATTTACTTTGATATTTTCTGGCTTGATTTTTAGGTACTCCGCCACCTCAGCAATTAACCCATCTGGACCTTGAATTGGTGCCCATAATTCTACTTTATCTCCTTGTACCCAGACAGTTGCATTCTGAGGTTCCATGGGAGCGTGTGCGGCATGCGGAGTTTGATAATAGGCTTCTAATTGTTGAGTTGCCCCTGCATAACCTTTGGCAAAATCACCTTTAGTCTCTTTTGGATAAGGCTCTCCTTTAGTTTTTGAAACTCGCTTTAGTTCTGCATAATAATTATCTGTTGAAATCTTCTCTGAGCCCTGTGCATCCCAAACAATTCTCAAGGCTTTTCGTCCTTTCTGAGCAGCCCAATAATTTTCTGCGACAACTGCCACGGCTTCTACCGTTTTATGAGGCATTTTCCGCTCTGTTTTTACCACATATTTTACGCCCTTTACTTTCATGGCATCTTTACCATCAAAACTGATGACTTTTCCATGAATGGTAGGCGAATGTTCGATACTGGCAAATAACATTCCTGGCACATCTGCATCAATACCAAAAACGGCTTTGCCATTTATTTTTGAAGGAATTTCTGGACGTTGAATTGATTTACCTAACAACTTAAAATCTTTGGGGTCTTTCAAAATCGGGTTTTTCGGAACTTCTAATTTTGATGCCTCCTCAACCAACTCACCATAAGTAAATGATTTCTTACTTGGTTTATGAATCACTTTTGCATTTTCCGCAAAGCACTCATTTAGAGGAACTTGCCATTTTTTTGATGCTGCCGTAATTAACATTTCTTTCACGGCTGCCCCTGCTGTACGCATGGGTGTCCAGCGTGTACTTACAGACGACGAACCTCCAGAAAGCTGAGAACCATATTTACCTTGACCATCCGAATTACGGATTTCTACTTGGTCGAGCGAAACCTCCAATTCTTCTGCCAAAAGCATCGGTAGAGCTTGGTATGTGCCTTGTCCCATGTCTGGTCGGGCATTGAAAAGTGTAATTTTGCCAGCGTCATTGATGAGAATATAAGGATTCAACTCAAGCCCCAAAGCGTTGATTTTTTCTACATCAATTTTATGAATTGTCACATTTTCATTGGCAAAAGAAGGAAATGAAAAACCTATCGCCAATAATGAACTGGCTTTGATAAAGTCTCGACGTGTGCTATTTGCTTTCATAATTTTTGATTTTTAAATTCGTTTAGGAGACTTTGAACTTGGTTAATTTATTCCCAAATTAAATCACTACAACATCTCTTTTTTTGAAAATAATAATTTCTTCTGCTTGTTTAAACTCTACATCAAAAAGGTCAAAAACTACTTCTCTTCCCAATAAAATATCCTCGACTTCATCTGTTTGAATCCAACCTACTGGAGCTTTGAAAATATGACCATCTATATTGAAGGTTAGGTTTTTAATTACATAATCAACCGTTCCGTTTACACCCTCTGCCTTTTCAATGTAATCATTTTCATCAATTTTCAAACCTAAATCCTCTCCAGTCCATTTCGGAATAATTGAAATATCTGCACCCGAATCAACAAGCATTGTTAATTTTTCCGTGATTTTTGAAGTACTTAGTTCAAGGGAATAGTCAGGTTGCCATTTATTGTTTTTCAATGACCGAATGCGAATGGGCAAAATCCGAATAACTCTTGGTACTTCAAATGGATGTACATATTTTAGTGAATAATCTAATTGCGTTTTCCTTGCTTCTTGGGCAACAATTCTACCGCTTTTATTGTGAAGAATTACGCCTGAGTTAGTAAAAGCTATCCACTCTCCCGCAAAAATACCCAAGGACTTACGGTTATTTTTTAGCCATTCACTGGGAGAATTATATTTTATTTCTTGACGCTTTCCCATAATTGTATTCTCAAAGGTTAATAAATTTAATTTTAAAAATTACAAACTTCCTGTGTCTCTTAGGAAACTTATAGCTCATATATTTTGATTTTATGAAAGTAAAAATACGAAAAAAAAATCTCGTTTTATGGAAAATCATACTTTAGGTTTTTCATTACTTTAAATATTGTCCAACAAACGTCTATGGTAATTTATTTGACCTAAATGATATGTTAAATGTGTTGTGAGATGTACCAATAAGTATGCTGTTGTAGTCATTTCATCAAAAACTAACATTGGAAATTCTTTTGCTAAATCTTCTTCAGAGAGTTTAGTTAGTGCTTCATCCACCACTTGAATTGTAGCTTCAACTTTTTCAATCAATTCTTTTCTTGGAATATTTTTGAGTGAAAACTCAGATGGTCTATCACGAATATACCCCGTATTGCCTAACACAGCACCGATATAAGTATTCAGATTTCCAATGAGATGCAAGCAAAGATTGCCAGCAGAATTTGAGATACCTTTTTCCACAAGCCAAATATTCCGCTCATGATTATAAGATTCTAACTCTGAAATTAGCCGAGTCAAATCTCTTTTGAAAAGAGTTTTTAGGGTTGGGATTAGCATGGGGTTATGTTGTAAATATTTGATTATTAGAAAGTTACATTTAGTCACTAAATGATTTCACCAATTCAATATCAAATGATTTTTGTGAAGTAATAATTTGTTGATTACGATCATAAAACCCTGCAACAGTAGCTTTAATTGTAGACCCGATTAGGTTATAATCTCCAGTTTTATAAATTTCTGGAGTTAAATCCTTCATTTCTATAATTCTCAAAAGAACCGTAAAATCTTGCCCACGCTCAATTTCAATAAAGTCTCCAAAAGGGGCTTTACGAATAACTTTTCCCTGAATTTCAGTCCCAATAGGGTATTTCAATTTAATCTCTTCCCAAATCATACTTATTTTTCTCTATAAATTTTAAACATAAATCCAACAAAAAGTAATGCCAAAAAACCTAAAATAATCTCAGCTGTTAAAGGATTTTGAGTTGGTAGTTTTTGTTGAATATCAACCTGTTTCGCTTCGACAATTTTTTTTTCAGGTGGAGAAACTATCGTTGAAACTCCATTTACATAAGCATTGTACGTAGCACATTCTTGAATTACATGCTTTTGAAATTCTGTGTCTGAGTACTTGGTTTCTAAGAGGTTGTAAAAGTAGTCTGAATCTTTTCGATTTTTTTTACTTTTTTTATCTGAATTACTAACATCTCTGTGATTGTAACATTCTGCCAAAAGATAGGTAGCCTTTGCAACTGTATTTCTATCCTTTTTATTTGAAATACACTTTTTACAATATTCAATTGTCTTGTTCAAGCTATAATAGTTCTGCTTACTATCTAATTGTTTCCACAAGGAATATTCATTAGTCGATTTTTCGTCTCCATTATTATCGTAAAAAGTATTAAAATTTTCACCTATTTCATTTACACTTTTATACCTTTTTGAGAAAAACCACCATTTTCCAAAATAGCTTACACTGTAAGTTCCGAGAGCAAGACCTAACCATGCTTCCGAATCATTGGGATTTTTTAATGTCCTTCGTTGGAAAATTGCCATTTTTCTACATAATTTTTCTGGAGTTTCCACACTATCCTTAGGATTATTTATTCCTTTTATTGCAAAAGGATTACTATCGAAAGCATAATCTATATCTTCATCATCCCAATTTTGAATCTCCCAAAACGATTTAGGAATAAAATGAAAAGAATTAGCTGCTTCTTGATAACGATTTACTTGAAATAATTTTTTTCCTAAAATGGAAGAAATATAGGGTTTTGTTAAGCCTGATAACTTTATTAACCTTTTATCAAAATTAGTTTTGGGTGAAAAAACAAAATCTCTAACTTTTTGAATAGTACCCAAAGAAGTCGAATCTTCTATTGAATAGATAGAATGATTTGCCAAAGAAGAAAAGTAAAAAAACCTTTCACTATTAACCTGGCTCAAAATTCCAAAATTATTTTCATAAGAGCCTGCGGAAGTGAGTAAGTATATTTTTTCTGTAATATTTTGTATTTGGGAAGGGCTTTCACTATTATCCAAGAACCTCCAAAATGTATTATTTTGAGGTTTTAAAATAGACTTATAGTGCAGTCTCATTAATTGTGTAGCTTTGAGAAAGGCAAAATTAGATTGATAATTCTCCGCCGTGACAAACTTCTCTAAATATCCTATCCATTCATTTTCGATTTCAGGAGTAATTGCTTCCATTGTTCCAGCACTTAAAAGCATTTCTTGAAGTAATATCTGATTTTTAAGATTAACATTACCCGTTTTATTTTTTTTAGCTTCTTCCAAATGCTTTCTTGAAGATTCAAAATCTTTTACTAACCAATCCGTATAAGCTAAAGAGGTTTTCCAAAAAGGGGTTTGGGGATTTTCGAGTACATTAGAAGTTTTCTCAATAAAGGCTCTTAATTTTTGAAAATATGGGCTTACATCTTTTTCTAACTTTTTACCCATTGGTAGAGAAGGCACTCTATTACCTCTATTCCACTGATTAGGTTTTCCAAAAGCTGTATATTCATTTTTGTTAATTTCTCGAGCAATTAGAAATTCGAGGTAAGAGAATTTCGGATTAAGTTCAACAACTTTTTCTAAATATGGCAAGGCGTCAACAAATCTACCCGCAGACGCAAAACCATAAACGGCTGCTCTTTCTTTATTATTCCTGCAGAATTTGAGAGATTCTTTGATTGAAGTTTTTGGGAAATCTTTTAAAACAGTAAAACAGTGGTTTCTTTTTGTAGGTTCTCTTTCTGCTAATTGGGCATAGTCATAAAATGATTGAGCAGTTTGATTGATTCTAAATTCGGATCCAGCTTTATATTCCAATGCCCAATTTGAGATAAAGGATTTGTATTTTAGTGGTTTAACATATTTGTTATAGTTAGTGATAACTTCTTTACTAACATTCGTGTAAAAGGAGTTTTTAACAATTAAAAAGGCATATCGCTCTTTTAAAAATAAATCTTTTGAAGAAGTATATTTTAAAATTAAGGGCAAAACTATATTTTGTGTAAGACTGGTCACTCGATTCTGTTTTTTTTGCTAAAGCAAGATATTCACTATCAGATTTATCAAGAAAATGATACAGTTCATTATCCTTCTTTTCAAAGAAGTTAAAAAACTGTATAGGCTTTATATGATTTTTATATCGGGAAACCCAAGATGAAATATTCAGAGTTTGATCTCTTTGCAAAGAATCATTTTGATTTGCAACCTCCCAGCCACCCCAATCTATACCATCAGTAAAGAAAAAGCCATAATTATCTACACGAGTGTTTGAACTTGTTGGCTGAAAAAAGCTAATAAATTCATAACTGTCGTAGTAAGGTCCGCAAGCTAAAATCAATAAAATAACACCGCCAAAAATAGTTTTCTTGGTAAATCGGATGGAGAATTTCTTCCAGCTGTACATGGTATTTTTGTAGTTTTTCTCTGAGAAAAGGTTTTAGTGCAAACGGTGTAATTTTTCCTTTAAGTTACTAAATATCAAAGATTTATAGAGAAGAATTCAAAAAAATATTCTCTATTTAATTACAAAATATCTTCGTAAGAATCAAAGCACTTTCAATTCCCCTATAATTTTACTCTACATCATAATTGGTTGTTTCTTTAAACAGAAAAACAGCTAATCATAAACTTTCAATGAGTTCTCAATTTAAAAGCGAAATTTAAAAATTAACTCCGTAGCCAACTTTTACTTTATCCATTACAACATGGGTATAAAAATGTTTAACATTGGGAATATCCATGAGGTATTTTTTTGAGAAATCTTCATAATGTCGCATATCTATGGTATTTACAATCAGTACAAAATCATAAGTTCCTGTCACGTAATAGCATTGCATCACCTCTGTACAAGTTTGCATAAGGGCTTTAAAATTATCAATTGCTTTTGAATTACCAACTTCCAAAATTACATCTACAATGCAGGTAATTCCAATACCAAATGCCAATGGAGAAATAATAGATACATCTGCCTCAATCATTTTATCCTCACGAAGTCTTTTGAGTCTTCTCTGTACAGCACTTGTACTCAGATTTACAATTGAACCGAGTTCTTCGGCAGTAGTTTTATTGTTTTGTTGCATCAACATAAGCAACTTTTTGTCATAGTCATCTAACTCTTGCATAATTTACCCGTTTAAGTGGGTGAATTTAGTCAAAATATGCAATTTCATAATCATTTTGCCCAAATTAAGCATAAACTTGATTGTAGTTTTGCATCGTAATTTAATCAAATAGACATGGAAACAATATTTACAAATCAAGAGATTTTAGCTTTTAGAAATGACACAGATGGTTGCAAAAATGTGATTCATCTCAACAACGCAGGTGCAGGTTTAATGCCTAATGTTGTAACAAAAACACAACTTGACCATATTATACTTGAATCACAAATTGGTGGCTACGAGGCATCTGCTTTAAGGGCATCTGAGGTCCAAAATTTTTATGCTCAATGTGCAAAATTGTTTAACTGCAAGCCTGCAAATGTTGCCTTTACTGCCAGTGCAACAGACTCTTATACAAGAGCGTTATCATCAATTCCATTCAAAAATGGTGACATAATTCTAACAGACAATGATGATTTCGTTTCTAATCAAATACAATTTTTATCTCTCCAAAAACGATTTGGTATAAAGATAGTGAGAATCGAAAATGTTAAATCTGGCGGAATAGACTTAAATGACCTTGATGAAAAACTAAATAAGTTAAAGCCTAAACTTTTAGCAATCACACACATTCCTACTAATTCTGGCTTGGTCCAACCTGTTAAAGATATTGCTAAAATTTATCATAACTATATTCAGCAACATTCCGAAAAGTCATGGTATATTTTAGATGCTTGCCAGTCGGTGGGACAAATGAAACTTGATGTTTCAGAACTAAAATGCGATTTTTTAAGTATTACTTGCCGTAAGTTTTTGAGAGGTCCACGTGGTACTGGTGCATTATATATTTCAGACAGAGCATTGCAAGCGGGTTTAGAACCATTGTTTATTGATATGAGAGGTGCGGAATGGAAAGAAAAAGATGAGTACCAACAACAAAAAACTGCCATTCGTTTTGAAGATTGGGAGTTTGCCTATTCAACTGTTTTAGGTACTGCCACGGCAATCGAATATTACCTGAATATTGGAGAAGATAAAATATGGGAACAAGTTAAATATTTGTCAACGATTTTAAGAAACCAACTATCATCAATTGACAGTGTAAGAGTTCTTGACAAAGGTCCAGAATTAGGCGGCTTGGTTACATTTCATGTTCAAAGGTCTGACCCTAAATTTATAGTCAATGAATTGTTGAAAAGAAAAATTAATGTCGTACCAAGTTATAGGGCATTTGGTATAATTGATTTTGATGAAAAAGGAGTAGATTGGGCTATTAGAGCATCTCCACATTATTACAATACTGAAGAAGAAATTGATTTTTTTATACAAAGTATTAGTGAAATTTTGATTTAGAAAGTAGGTAATGAGTTGTATTGAACTGATTCCTTGGTAGCTGTCTCAATCACAGCCGCCAGGGTAAGAAAAAAATAAGTCAGAATAAAGAATAGCAACGGCTATGGTGAAGACACTTGCCAAGGACGGAGGTACGAGTACAAAATGATTTTATTCTCCATCATTTTGTTTATCTTTTTTATACTGAAAAACTGCCAATTCTTTTTGTACTTCTGCTAAAAATTGGCTTTCGGTTGGTAGATATAGTTGATACTGACTGGCTTTAATATTCTGATTATCAGAGGGTAATGTGAATTTTACGACTGCATCATTTTTATCCGCACACAGTAGAATCCCGATAGTCGGATTTTCGTGTGGCAGTTTTTCGATTCTATCATAATAATTCACATACATTTGTAACTGCCCCAAATCTTGATGGGTGAGTTTGTGCGTTTTAATCTCAATAATTACAAAACACTGCAACAAACGATTATAGAAAATTAAATCAACAAAAAAATCATCTCCTTCTAAATGTATGCGTTGTTGCCTTGCTACAAACGAAAACCCGTTCCCAATTTCCAATAAAAAATCTTGTAGATGCGTAATAATGGCTTGTTCCAAATCTTTTTCATAGTAGGCGGATTCTCGCTTTAATCCTAAAAACTCTAACACCATTGGATCTTTAATGATGTCATTGGGTGTAACGGGAAGTTTTTCGTTGAGGGCAATTTCCAACACACTTTCTTTGTCGTTACTTAGTAATAGTCGTTCGTACAATTGACTATTTATCTGCCTTTCTAACTGCCTTGAATTCCAATTATTTTTAACCGATTCGGCAATGTAATACGCCCTTTTATCTTCATCATCAATCCGAATTATAGTTTTGTATTGTGTCCAATTCAATTGCGTCCGCAGTGTGGACGCAATTGGAAATATGCGGAAAAACTTTCTGGCTCTTTCTAATTGCCTTTTGCCAAAACCACTTCCATATTCAGGTTCTAATTGTGTAGAAACATACAAAATTAGTTTTGAACCATATTCTGCTCGGTCTTTACCTTGTTGTTCTTCTTCAAAAATACGCCTCCCGATGTTCCAGTACATCATTGTACGTTCAAAATCTACTGAACGAACAGCTTTTTCTTGGGCATTTGCAATGATATTTTTTATATCGCCAACAAGTTGTGGATTTATTAAATTCATGGTTTTAAAAAGTTAATGTTTACCGTAATCAATATCCAAAAGGGTAATTGTATCGTCCTGAAATAGGTTGACAAAAGTTTGACAGTACTAACTTGATAAAATACAATTTTGAATAATTCATTATTTGTGTTCGTGAGCGATGATTACTTTAACTCTATTTTCTGATTTTACT
>JAAFJL010000229.1 GCA_013298865.1 Cytophagales bacterium
TTGGAAATAACTATGACAATCAGCTATGAAAAAACTTCTTTTTTTATTCTCTTATATTTTCACGTGTAGTGTATTTGGACAAGAATGTAGAATCAATAATGATCCTGTGTCTCCACTAAAAGATATTGCCTGTAAAAGTTCGGTAGGTTATAAAGATGATATTCAATTTTATTCCTTTCCCGATTCTTTGAACCACTTATTAATCAGTATTAGTGTTGAAGACTATGATAGACGGATTTCATATCCAGGGGATTCTGCAATAGTTTTATTGAAAAATAAGCGTAAAATTAAGTTGACGAATATCAGAAATTTCGTACCACGTTATCGTTCAGAAAATTTAATACTTGTTGATATGGATGTCTATAAGTTTACTATTATGGCTTGGATATCGAAAGAAGATGTTAAGCAACTATCCAAACATTTAATAGATAATATACGCTTCCATATTCAAATAGAAGAGAACTTTTTAGCGTTATCTGATGAAAAAGTTAAACATAAATTCAAAGCGTATATAGATTTATCAAGACTGTCACATATCCCTCATGAAAAAATCAGAGGCATAGCAAAATGTGCCTTAAATCTATAATTAAAAGCGATTTAAGGCACATTTTCAAACTGACCAATCTCAAAATCTTCAAACAGATTTCTTCCTTGTCCAAAAAACTAAACCTAAATATGCCAATAGTGCTACAATGGAAATTTTTGTGCCTAAAGCCCTAAACGGTGGTTCGAATTGGAGTGTTAACTGATGCTTGCCTTTGTCTAAAACTAAACCCGTTAGTCCAAACTGAACTCGTTCTAAAGGTGTTTCTTTCCCGTCGAGTGTTGCGTGCCAACCTTTGTCATAAGGAATAGAAAGAAAGAGAATTTTGGGTGAATCTGTTGAAATATTTCCCTCAATTTTATTCTGAGAAAATTGGGTGATTTGCAATGAATCCTTCTTTAAACCATCCAAAATTTCTTGAAATTCGGTATTGGTAGTGAACACTGCTGAGGTATCAATCTGAGTCAGTTTTTTCAAACCAGAAACCTTTGCTTCTAAGGATTTATCAATCACACAAGATTTCAGAAAAGCCTTTGATTTATAGAGTGTTGAGAATTTATTTTTGTTAAAATCATCCTCTGTCATGTACGAATTGTAGGTAACACCCAGTGGCAAAGTCTTAGTATTTTTCATGATACGAGTATTGCCAAATGTTGCAAGAGAATCAAAACCAATCGTCTTAAAAATCTGAATATCGCCTGTAACTAAGTAATATTTCACACCAATCAGGCTATACAAAAGTGCGTTCCCAGGAATCCCTGATACCCAACGAGATGAATTCTCATTACCCCTTTGAACAACATCAATCGTAGTCATGAAACGTACGTAGTTCAACTGATTGAAGGAATAATAGCATTGTGTTCCTGCAAAACCTTGTAGTTGAGAGTCATTTAAACCACCATAAATCGCTGGACTTGAACCATAGTTTTTCTGTAAACGATAGAAAGATTTATCGCTTTTTTTGAGGTAGTCAACCGCTTCTTGGGAATAATCATTGAATCCTACACGCTCTGTATTATCAGAAGCCATCCAAGCCATTCGTTTGCTTGAATTGATTGTTTTTGAAGAAGAAAATAATAATTCTGCACAAACTAAAACTAAAAGTAATACTTGAGAAATTCCTTTTACGCCCGAACTCCCCAAGCCAAAAAGGAGCAATCCATTCAGCACCAAAAAGACGATTACGCCCATTCTGATAGATTTATCAATCGAAATGGTATCGTCATAAGGAATTAATAATAAGGCAATTAATGAAACCAACGTTGCCAAAATCATCCATTTATTGAATTTTACGGATGCTTCGATTTCAGTCAGGGCTTGCATTCCAAATCGGAGGATAAAAATCCCGAAAAACAGGGCATAATTTCGATAATAATCACCTGTGAATCCCCAAAAAATATAGCGAAAAACTGGAAAAATCATCGGTAAAAAACAGATACCCAAAACGATTCCGTACAATATTTTTTGTCTTCGAGAAAGAAACTGAAATAACTGCGGCAGTGCGATTAAACTAAGTAAACCAATATAAAAAGGGGGAGCTTCAAAATAATTGTTCCAACCTTTGTATTCTTCTCCAGTTCCCAATAAATCACTATTGAACATTCGGGTAATCCATGTCATTAAATGTTTACCGTCGAGGGTACTAAATAACTGATTGAAAAGTTCATTGGTATGCGAATCATCACCGCTAACTCTCGGACTATCAATGTATTGCTGAATATTTGACAAACCTAAAACTGCTCCCATTGCCACACCCAATGAAGCAATTAGTCCAATATTGAACAATGTTTTTATGCTTGAAAAAGATGGCTTTCCGTAGATTTCAATAGTCCTGAAAAGCGTATAACCGACAATCAGAATAGCTAAATTATAGAGCGTAAAAGGTTGGTCAATCGTTATCAAAGCAATAGGAATTGGCAACATCCACCACGAGTTTTTTTGGATAAAACGCTCCAAAGCCAAGAGCAAAAAAGCAACATTGAAGAGTTCAATTGCAAAGAAATTCATCCACGCACCAGCCAAAATTGCGTAGCCTCCGTAGGCATAACAAAGTCCGCCAATAATTGCCCCTAATTCCGAGACTTTTATCATGCGGAGGTAAGTAAAAAAGAGGTAACCAGACAGTAAAAGTTCTAACCAAAGTACCCAAACGACACCAAAAGGAATATCTTTTTTGTCTAAAAATGAAAGAATCCATTGAAATTGATCGAACCAAAGTGGGTAAATATTTTGCCCCATCCCTTGCTGAAAACTCCAACCTGGAATACCATCAGATTTTAAATAATCTGTCAACATCATCATGGCTGGGTAGGTGGCATTCATTGAATCGCAACCAATATCTTTAAACATCAGGATAGCTTTTCCTGTGAGATATTCTCTAAAAATCAAGAAACCAAGCACCAGAGCCAAGACCCAGAAAATGTATATTCCTTTGTTTTTCAGAGAGTTATCAAAAAAATTGACAGGTTCGGCAGTTTTTTGCTGAATGTTTTCAGGAGGAGATTGTTGTGTTTTTGTGGATTTTACTTTAGCCATTGTATTAAAATTTGTCAGGAATTATGAAGAATATTTGTTCTTCTTTTTTCAAATATAGCTACTTTTATGCCAGAAAAGGATTTGGGAATTGAGTAGCTTAAATATCGGTTTAATTTAGGAGTAAAATTATGTTTGAAAAAATCAAAAATACGAAGATATTTCAGTGGCTCAAACGGCTTGGTTGGGCTGGCTTCTTCTTTTTTCTTATCAAAGGTGTCACGTTATACATTATACTACCGTACCTCATTGCGAAAGGATTTTGGAAAGATGGATGGTTTCGGTTTTAACAATCCCACAAAAAAGCCCCTTTGGATTGTCCAGAGGGGCTTTTTTGTGGAAAATAAATTTCAATAATGGTCTCTGACTGCATGAATGATAATTTCTTCCTCAGTAATTTCATAAATTAAACGATGTTCATCATTTATTCTTCTTGACCAAAAACCGCTTAAATTACCTTTGAGAGGTTCCGGTTTTCCAATACCCTCAAATGGTGTCCGACGTACTTCTTGAATTAATCTGACAATACGTTTTTGTAATTGTTTATCATCTTTTCCCCATTCTAAAAAATCTTCAAATGTATCTCCAAGAAATTTTACATCTCTCATTTCTTGATTCTTTTAAATGGTTCAAAATCAACAGGTTGGTCATTCAGCATTTTTTCAGCAACTTCATCAAATTCATTACCCGAAAAAACATAAGAAACATTAGCCTTACGATTTTCTTCAATAATTTCAGTTAAATTCCTCTCTGACTTAACAAAAATCTCAACTTTCTGACTACCAAAGAAAGCCTTGATACTTTCTAAGATATTGGTGTCTGCCTTATCGGCTTCGATATGAAAAACAAGTGAACTCATAGCTTTATTTTTTTGACAAAAATACGAGTTAAATATTAATAATCAAGTCACCATCTGGCTGAGATTTATGCTTCAACATAAAAATCCTAAACAATTCCCTACAAGAAAATGCCGTTTTTTTCTTAACTTATAGTCTTAATTTTAAGATGAAAATTTCATACATAATCAAATGAATATCAGTAAGTTAATAATTTGGGGTTCTGCAATTGTCGTAGGCGGGTTTTCACTGTTTTCGTTACTCGGACACGGCGATGAAGTAGATTATAGCACTCAAGTAAAGCCTATCCTAAATAGGAGTTGTATCAAATGCCATGGTGGTGTAAAAAAGCAGGGCGGTTTTAGTGTGCTTTTTCGGGAAGAGGCTTTGGGGAAAACAAAATCTGGCAAACCTGCCATTATCCCTGGTGACCCCGAACATTCTGATTTTATTGCTCGACTGACTCATAAAGACCTTGAAGAAAGAATGCCGTATCAGGCAGAACCTTTGTCGAAAGAGGAGATTGAATTACTTACAAAATGGGTAAAACAAGGAGCTAAATGGGGCGAACATTGGGCTTTTACTACGCCAGAATCACCTTCTGTGCCTGGGAAAAACTTCTTTGCAGGGTTCTCCGACTGGTTTTCTTCAAAATGGGAGAAAAATGATATAGATTATTTTGTCACTGAAAAATTGAAACAGGAAAACCTTCAACATTCTGACCAAGCTGAAAAAGGTACACTTTTTCGCCGTGTTTGCCTTGACCTGACTGGACTTCCACCAACTGAAAAACAATTGTCTGATTTTCTGAATGATAACGCAGAAAATGCTTATGAAAAAGCAGTTGATAAGCTTTTGGCATCGCCCCAATACGGGGAACGTTGGGCTGGAATGTGGTTAGATTTAGCTCGGTATTCAGACACCAAAGGTTATGAACGTGACTACGAACGAAGCATCTGGAAATACCGTGATTACGTGATTGATGCCTTCAACCAAAATATGCCTTACAATCAGTTCATTAAAGAACAATTGGCTGGAGATTTATTGCCCAATCCTACTGATAATCAATTGATTGCAACTGGTTTTCATAGAAACACAATGACTAATGATGAAGGCGGAACGGACAACGAAGAGTTCAGGACTTCGGCTGTTTTAGATAGAACCAACACCACTTGGGAGGTTCTGCAAGGCACAACTTTTAGCTGTATTCAGTGTCATAGCCATCCTTACGACCCGTTTAGGCATGAAGATTATTATAAATATGTAGCGTTTTTCAATAATACACGTGATGAGGATTCTTATGGGGACTACCCGAATTTAAGACTCTTTAAAAAAGAAGATGCCATAAAAGTTGCAAGTATTAAAAACTGGATTCAGCAAAATTCATCTACCGAAAAAGCCAATGAATATACCAAGTTTTTGAAGACTTGGCAACCAACCTATAATTCACTTTCATGTGATGAATTTGTAAAATCTGAACTATCTGATACTAAATATTTGGGAATTCAAAATGGGGGTTCAGCACGTTTGAGAAATGTCGATTTGAATAATAAAAATCAGATGATTATCCGTTATACCGCTTGGAATCTTGGGGGAACTTTAAGTATTCATCTGGATAAACCTGACGGACAGATTTTACTCTCCACAAAAATAGATACAACAAAAGGTTTTGTATCGAAACTAATAAATTTTAACCCTGTCAATGGGATTCATAGCCTATATTTCAAAGCCACAAATCCAACTTTGAAAGGGAAGGAAGATTATACTGCTCTTTTTGATTGGTTTGGATTTTTGAGTGATTTTCCCGCAAAAAACAATTCTGAGTATGATTCTATGCAAAAAGAGTTCTGGCGTTTGGCAAATATTAGTACGGATATTACACTGATAATGGATGAAAACCCTCAGAATCTTCACAGAAAATCTCACGTTTTTGAACGTGGAGGCTGGACAAACAAAGGCAAAGAAGTACAACCAGATATTCCTACTTTGTTTGGTGGTTTACCCAAGAATTTACCCAAGAATCGTTTGGGTTTAGCTACTTGGATTGGCAGCCAGCAAAACCCACTGACTGCACGTGTAGCAGTGAATCGTTTTTGGGAACAAATCTTTGGCGTTGGACTCGTAGAAACCATGGAAGACTTTGGTACACAGGGCTTTACGCCTTCAAATCCTAAGTTATTAGATTATCTTTCTATCAAGTTTATGATGGAATACAACTGGCAACCTAAGCAATTATTGAAAGAAATTGTGTTATCTGCAACTTATCAACAAGATTCAAAAGTTACGCCTGAGATGTTGGAAAAAGACCCTGCGAATCGCTACTTTGCTCGTGGTGCAAGAGTGAGATTGTCGGCAGAACAAGTACGTGATCAAGCTCTCTTAGTAAGTGGAATTTTGAGTTATAAAATGTATGGAAAAAGTGTAATGCCTTATCAACCAGAAGGAATTTGGAATATTCCTTACAGCGATTTGAAGTGGAAACAAAGCGAAGGCGAAGACCAGTTCAGACGGGCTTTATATACCTATTGGCGAAGAAGTAGCCCATATCCATCTATGATGACTTTTGATGGTACAAGTAGGGAAGTCTGTTTAGCAAGACGCTTGCGAACAAATACGCCCCTACAAGCCCTAACGAGCCTAAACGACCCCGTGTATGTAGAGTGTGCAAGGTATTTTGCCAAACGAATGGATAATGAAAAAAGTGATATTTCAGGACAAATAAAAAAGGGATATTTGTTGGCAATGTCTAAAGAGATCTCAAACGATAAATTGTTGATTTTGAATGATTTATATCAAAAATCGTATCAAGATTTCAGTAAGAAACCCAAAGAGGCAATGAAACTTTTAGGCTTGTGTGCCGACAATTCTTTACCTAAAAATATGCCAGATTTAGCCGCAAAAACAATGGTAGCGATGGCAATTCTGAACTTGGACGAAGTGATTATGAAGGAGTAGGGACGAATAGCATTCGTCCATCTGCGACCGTGGACGAATACTATTCGTCCCTACCTAAAAATCGACAAAAAATAGTGATTTTGTAAAATGAAAGTTTTGAAAATCAATTCGTTAAAATCAATTTATAAGAACCTCCAAAATTACAAGAGCTATATTTTACAGTATAAATTCCTGCTCTCATTGTTGAGATGTCAAGTAAAGATATTTCACCATATCCAAAAGAAATGGATTTTAACGGGT
>JAAFJL010000230.1 GCA_013298865.1 Cytophagales bacterium
ACGCAAAGCCTCATAGTTTTTCAACTTCGACGATAAATCATCTCGCATAGAATCTGCCTCCGCCTGTGTAAAATCTAAGCCAATTAATTTTTCGGCATTTTTAATAATTTCTACCGTAATCGACTGGTTATCAAATACTTTCTGCACAAAAGCACCACAACAAAAAGTAATTAATAAAACAAAAACGAGTTTAAAGTTGAAGTGTTTCATGAGTTTCTGGGAATGGCAATTGATTTTTTTATAAAGAAAATCATTTACTTTGAAAAATGAGAATTACTTTGCAAAATAAAAATGATTTTGTGTTTGCAACTAATCCAATCTGAGAGAGTCCAAGCCCGAATAATTGACCTTTTGCGTCTGTATAACTATAATTTTCAACCTCAATATCTCCCATGAAAAACATCCTCATCATTTTGGGTTCGCCAAATTCTGCGAAGGGTAGGTTAGGAAAAGCAGCGATTAGTAGATTGAAAAAATGTGTTGAAATTTTTAAGCCAGACGAAAACTTAATACTTTGTACAGGTGGTTTCGGAGTACATTTCAATACTTCTCAGAAACCCCACGCTGAATATTTGATGCAGTATTTGATAAAAAATGGAATCTCAAAGGAGTATTTTTTACCCTCTGCTAATTCTGCAAATACCGTTGAAGATGCTGTGAAAAGTATGGGAATTTTGAAGAAAATGGATTTTAGAAATTGTACAATCATTACCTCAAACTATCACTTGGACAGGGTACAATTGATTTTTGATAAGATTTTAACAGGAATAGAAAAGCAGTACATTGGTGTAGAGGACGGTTTTTCAGAGAAAAAGTTAAAACTTTTACAAAACCACGAAACCAAAGCCATTGAGGGAATTTTAAAAAATGGGCTTTATTATTGAGGTAGAACAAAAGGCGTTCATCAAGAGAACGCCTTTTGTTTTTGTTACTAAAATTAAATTTTTTCAAGCCAATTGCTGATAGCCAATCGCCAAGAGTTAATCAAATCCCACCTTTCACCATATCCAAGACACTTCCTAACTGTCCTTTTACGGTTGGGACTAAAGCATTTGCTGCTGGACCACCCTGAGAAAGTTTTCCTAAACCAGATAAAGCTGTGCCAATCAGTGCGTTACCAGAACTTTGTGTTGATGGACTCAATACGGCAAGACCAGTTTTCAGAATTCCTAAATTGTTCGTAATTGCTCCTACGTTTCCAAGCATTGATGCACCAGCCATCAGCCCTTCGATTCTTTGGTGAGCAACCAATAATTTTGCAACGCCTGCTGCTTTTGGTAGAATTCCACCACCTAACACTCCACTTTCTGCCAATGGAATAAGGGCTTGCAAACTTCCTACTTGGCTCATCAATTTGTCTTTCAAGCTGCCTTTGTTACTTTTTGCCTCAGTTTCAAGGGCGGCAGTTCCACTTTTCAAGGCTGTAACTGTACCTGCTTTATCACCTTTTGCTTCTGCTGCCACGGCTTTATACAATAATGCTTCTGGCGTTTTTGTACTGTCGATGGCAGGTTTTGCAGGCTCTTGTGTGGGAGCGGGAGCAGGTGTAACGGTTGTGGATGCTGGGACTTTCAAACCGCCAATTTGTGCCTGAAAAAGCGTGCTTGCTGCAAAGAATAAACCAACTAAAAAATGTTTCACTTTCATAATATTGGGGGTTTAATGAATTTTTATGTTCAAAATTACAATCTTGGGTAGCGTCATTATTCTGCGTTTCATTTTGCTAAAATCGTTCTTGCTCTTGCTTTTGTTAGACTAATGAAAATATTTAGAGCCATAAATCGCTCTAATTCTATAGTTTCATCTGTATTAAGCTGTGCTTCTTTTTTCTTCAAAACAAGTTCTTCAACTCTATCCGACATCTTTTTAGATGCTTTCAATTCCACTATTTGTTGTGGATTTAACATCGCTATTGACTCAGCAATATCCCCAAATGCTTCTGAAATTTGCATATTTTCTGCTTGTTTATTTTACCAAATATAAATCATTTCTATGAGTATTTTAAAAATTTCAGTTCCTACCTCACAATACTCACACCAATATCGCATCTGAGGCAATTTTTGGGAATACAAAATGAGTTGTATAATTCTATCGAAGCCTGAGAATCAAAGGCGGTTTTTACTTTCATGCCCAGTGTTTCCCAGATTTCGGTAATATGGTTTTTTTCTGCTGGAATTTCTTCTAAAAGAGTGATGGCTTTTTCTAAAAAACTCCGATTGTCCCGCTCCATAGAATACGCTACCAACAAGGGAACAATGGTATTAATAACGATATTTTCAACCGAAGATTTACCCAAAGATGGCACAATAACATTCGCTTCTTTCTGAAATACAAAATGTTTTTGCCAATAATCTGACTGACTGATTTTCAATAACTTATTCAGATTTTTAACGGATTCGAGATAGATGAAAAATGAAAAAAGATTAGCATTTTCTTGAATCATTCGGGCAAATTGAGCCAGCCGAACCGTCGGAAAATTGGCAGGTCTGAGGCGGAGAAATTTCCATTCGTGCAGCCCCATAATTTTGTTTTGTAAACTATATTTTGTTTTTAAAAATTGAAACTCTTTTTTGAGATTTTTGTGGTAATCATCCACCAAATCTTCTTCCAAAAAACCTGCCACTCCAAACACCAAAGCCTCAATCTGAGGGAGTTGGTCACGATGTTTTTGAATCACTTTCAAAGGCAAATTTTGGGCTAATCTCAGAAAAGGTTCAGCATTGATTTTGAAACCAAAATTCTTGGCAAGCACTTGATAGGCTGTCTCTTCCCAATCTTGATTACTTTCCTGAAAAATCGTTTGAACCAGCATCGCTTTTTCTTCCAAACGTTGCATCAATGCTTTATCCAACATACTGATTTTACGGAAAGAATCTACTTCTTTGAACTGAGTTGCACAAGGAATAACTGATTGATTTTGAATGAGTTGTTCGTATTTTTTGTACAATAATTTATCGGTACGTTCTTTCAAAACTAAAGTAGGAATTGGCGTATTATCTTGTCTGAAAACTTCTCGGTCATGCTCCCAAACGACATGAAGAATGACATTTTCGTAGGCACGATTCTGCTCATGGGTATGGGCGTACCAGTCAGACGAACGTACATGAATCTCGACAGTGCCTGCCCATTCAACACCATCAATTTGGATTTGAGCATTCTGAAAATCCGCTCCAGCATTGGCATTTAGTTGTCCAACTTTGCCAATAATTATACTTTCGTTCTGAGAAGTAGTAAGATTTTGATGATTGAAATTCTGGAATTGCCACAGAAAATGTAGAAATCGTTCTTGCATGGAAATAGTGGTCGATTAGTGGTTAATTATTGGATTGTGAAGTTAGCAACTCCTTTCGATTTAGCAAGATATTTACCAACGAAGAGCCATTTTTTTAATACCTTTCGTAAATTTACGCACAGGAAGTTTTACAAAAACTGTCATAGAATTTTATCCTTAAATTGCAATTTATTGATTATCAATGTCTTGAATTTTTAATTCTACATTTTTAATTATTAATTGCACCAAATCCCATGTCTGTCATTATCAACTCTGTTACCGAAAGTCTTCCAGCGTTTTTAGCTGCTAAAAGTTATTCAAAAATCCATGTTATCGTGGATAGCCATACCAAACGTTTTTGTTACCCAATCATTAAAACTTTGTTGCCGAAACATACGCTGACGCAAATCAAGTTTGGGGAAGAAGAGAAAAACTTGAATACTTGCTCAAAAATTTGGGAAGATATGACAACTGCTTCGCTCGACCGCCATAGTTTAGTCATTAATTTGGGCGGTGGAGTCATCGGAGATATGGGTGGATTTTGTGCAGCAACGTACAAAAGAGGCATTGATTTTATTCAAATTCCAACGACATTACTTTCTCAGGTTGATGCCTCCGTGGGCGGAAAATTGGGCATTGATTTCTGGGGATTAAAGAACCATATTGGCGTTTTTCAGATTCCTAAAAGTGTTTTGATTGATGCTGATTTCTTGAAAACATTGCCCCAGAATGAACTACGCTCAGGTTTTGCTGAAATTATTAAGCATTGTTTGATTATGGATAAAGACAAATGGGAGGTAATCAGGAAGAAGGATTTTGAAGAACAAAACTTTACTGATTTAATAGCTCATTCGGTAGCAATCAAAGAAAAAATTGTAACCGAAGACCCAACAGAAAAAGGCTTACGTAAAATCTTGAATTTCGGACATACACTTGGTCATGCCATAGAAACTTACTTTTTAGGAAGACCCAAATTACACCTTCTGCATGGAGAAGCCATTGCCGCAGGGATGATTTGCGAGGCATTTATTAGTTTCAAAAGAGATTTGATTTCGCTAAGAGATTTGAATCAGATTGAAGAGTTTATTTATTCGGTTTATGGAAAAGCAAAAATCAAAGAGTCTGATTTTCAGGCAATTGTACATCTGACAGCACAAGATAAAAAGAATAAAGGCAATGAAGTAAGGTTTTCTTTACTCGAAGATATAGGCAAATGCGGATACGATTTTGTAGTTTCTAAAAAAGAAATGATTCAGGCTTTGGAGTATTATAGTTGATGTTAATAGCATTCAATCAGATTAATTACTCATTGGATGCTATTATTTCATTTCATCAAGTTTCTTTAGAAGCTCTGCAATTAATTGGTCTTTTTCTTTTATTACTTTTGATTGCTCCAAAACTTTATCTCTAAGCCCTTCTGTCATGGCATCAACTGTTCGCCAAGCTTCTTGCTCGTTTTCTATTTTTTTCCGTTCTTCGGGATTTGTCCCTGAGTGATGTAAAATTTCTGTAATAATCTCTACTTCTTCAATATCAGCATCATGATTAAATTCCTTTGTGATTTTCTTATCGTCCACAAAATTTGTTTGCTCAAAAACACTTAAAAGTTTATCAAGTCTTGTCTGATAACGATCTGTAATTCGGTTTACTTGAACAATAAAACTATCATGGGTAAGTTTTTCAACAAAATCACTTTTACCCTCAATAATTTTCTTATCAATTAAGTCTCTATAATTTCGCTCAACTTTTATGCAAGATGAAAGGATTTCTGGTAATTTGAAACCCAAAATATAAATAGTTGTAATTGGTAAAATTACTTTCTCCTCGTTGATAACATCTTCTTTTTTGTATTGTTCCGCCAAATAATTCCTAAAACGCATCAAATCAATATGATTTTTAGCTTTCTGAATCTCTATAAGTACCTTTTTATATTCACCAGCATCAGTTTTAATAGTTGCGATAAAATCAAGCCGAAAAACAGCAAGTCCAGCAAGTTCGTCAGTATAAGTAAATTCTTGAGGTTTTACTTCAACAGTTTCAATGGTCTGTTCTAAAAGTGTACCAATAAAAAATTTGGCAACCTTATCGTTTTCCATCATTTTTTTGAAGACAACATCATATATAGGATTGGCAATTACCATGGAGAAACATTTAATTGTTTATTTCTTGTAAATTTAGATATATTTTTTGAGTCTTCAAGAATTACAAGTTGTCCTCAAAAGTAAGTGATAATATTTGATGTCTATTCAAAATCACTGCGGGGCAACTTCTGCTCTGATTTTATTTTCTAAAGTCCCTCTTCTTACTTCGTCGATAGAATCCATTTTCTTCTTAATTGCTTGCAAAAAACGCCTATCATCCATCGGGTTGGCACTTACATACGCATTCGTGAACATACAACCATTGGCAATACCCATAAAAAGATAGCCAACTTTTGTATCATTCATATAAAGTTCCGTGAACTTGGCATCTTTACAAAATGAGACTTTTCTACTCATGTCTTTCTGAATGTACCCAGCTTCTTTGTACTCTTTTTCTACACTACTAATAGCAATGTTTTTCCCAAGTGTTAAACCAACGTTGGTAGTTGAATTGTTTTCACCATAAGCCACAGCAGTAGCATAGACAATAACAGGCTTTGAGAAAGCATCTGTAACTGTATCAGTTTCTGGAACAGAATATTCGTAAGAAATTGTAACAATATCAGCTTCGGAAGAATCAACTTCAGTTTTGATATTCCTGACAAGGTCTAATTCCTTCAAGTCTGCATTAGAAAGCAAATCTTCTAATCTGACTAATAACTGAGAGGCTTCTTTTGTTTTATTTCGTCTTTTTTCTTGGTTTTGCTTCTTAATTTCCCCACAAGACGAAAGTAGTAGAACGAAGACAATCAGTAGTAGATTTTTCATAAATGTAAAGTTGAATTTGTAAAAATATGCTGGCTTTTAATAGTCGTTAATAAGTTGCCAAACTGACAGCATTTTTTTTGAAATCCTGAAAGGATTGAATTTGATTAGCCCTGAGTGAAACTCGGGGAAAAATGGATTAATCTGTGGCTTCAACCCCATTCGGGGTTGAATTCGCTCATATTTCAATTCCATACGTTTCACGTATGGCTAATCATGTTTGATCTCTCACGAGGTCTTTTTGCCAAAAAAAGAAATTGATAGCGAAGTGAAACAAATCTGCCAAATAATTGATTATCAGATGATTACATTTAACATAGACTATTTTAAACTATGACTAAAACGCATTAGGTAAGTTGATTTTAGCAAAAAACACGACCTCATACCTACGACCTCATACCCAAAAACTTACCTAAAAAACTATTCCCCACCAAAACTCCCATCTTTTTTCACTGATTTTAGCATACTGAAAATATTGGCTAAATCAATAATCAGAATCACGCCAACGCCCAAGAAAATATACCATGATAACTTTGTGGTGATTACGCCGTAGGTTTTCCCATACCACCAAATTCCGACAGCCGCACCAACCATAAAAAATGAAATTGTAGTGTAGAGTACCTTCAAGAACATGACTCTGATAGAAGAATAACCAGATTTAAGATTTTCGAGAACCGCCGCAGGAATGATCAATACTAAAGCGAGCCAATTCCAGTTATCGCCTGCCCAACTGGGAGACAAAACCGCCAAAGCAATAATGATTGTAACCGCAGCGAGACTCCAAGGTATTAACAAAAAAGTGGAAGGTTGACTTTGTGTTGCCATGATAATTTAGGGTTTAATTGGACAATGATTTCTACAAATGTATTGATTTTAGGTGATTTGTGCTAA
>JAAFJL010000231.1 GCA_013298865.1 Cytophagales bacterium
GGGCAAATATATCGGCTTACAACCAGTAACAGATGAAGACATTTTGATTTCTACTGTATTCCCAGATTTACAAATAGATTTAGCCCGAGTTTTTGATAATTAAAAAAGCTGTGAGTTATGAGCTTTGAGCAATGAGTCTAATTGAAAACTCACAACTCAAAGCTAATCACTCACAGCTTACAGCTAATAATGACAATTTTAGATAAAATAATTACCCGAAAAACAGAAGAAGTAGCCGAGCGGAAATCACAAGTTTCAATCAAAGCATTAGAGATGAGTGGATTTTTTGCAAAAACGACTAATTCTCTGAAAACCAGTTTGTTAAATCCAGCTTCGAGTGGGATTATTTCTGAATTTAAAAGAAAATCTCCTTCAAAAGGCATCATCAATGCCAACGTTACGCCTGAAGATGTAACGCTTGGATACGTACAAGCAGGAGCAGCGTGTTTGTCGGTTCTGACGGATATAGATTTCTTTGGAGGCTCAGATGATGATTTTCTGAGAGCCAGAAAAACGAACCCTACAATTCCGATGATTCGCAAGGATTTTATGATTGATGAATACCAAATCATTGAAGCAAAATCTCTGGGAGCGGATGTAATTTTATTGATTGCTGCTAATCTTTCACCACAAAGAATTAAGGAATTAGGAAGACTTACGAAAGAATTAGGCATGGAAACACTTTTGGAAATTCACGACGAAGAAGAGCTAAATCGTAGCCTTTGCGAGTACATAGACGTAGTGGGTGTAAACAACCGAAACCTCAAAAACTTCTCAGAACAAAACGTCAATGCTTCTTTGGAATTAGCTGATAAAATTCCAGCGAGCTGTATCAAGATTTCAGAAAGTTGTATATCAGAAACTGAAACGATAAATATCTTAAAATCAGTGGGTTACAGAGGATTTTTAATGGGAGAAACTTTTATGAAAACCGAAAATCCAGCCAAGGCTTTGGCAGATTTGATAGCCCAGTTGTAATGAGTCTGAAGTTTAAATTTGTGCTGATTTTTCAGTAAATTTGTGTAAAATAACCCCATAAAAAACCACTACCCAATCATGCGACTAAAAATTTGTGGAATGCGTGAAACCGAAAATATTACGCATCTATTGGCATTACAGCCCGATTATATGGGTTTTATCTTTTATGAAAAATCCAAAAGATTTGTCGGCGAAGATTTGGATGAAGATTTATTGAAATCGTTCCCGATGAATACTAAAAAAGTCGGGGTTTTTGTGAATGCCCATTTGTCTTATATTTTGGAAAAAGTAAGGAAATACCAATTAGATTTTGTGCAATTGCACGGGGAAGAATTACCTGATTTTTGTAAGAATCTGAGATTGAAAGGCGTAAATGTAATCAAAGCATTTTCGGTGGATGAAAACTTTAACTTTAGCCAACTTAATAACTTCAAACCTTGGTGTGATTATTTTCTTTTCGATACCAAAGGCGAACAAAAAGGAGGAAATGGAATTGCCTTTAATTGGGAAATTTTGAACCGATATGACAATGAAAAACCATTCTTTTTAGCTGGTGGAATAGACTTAGGAAATGCCGATGAGGCTTTTGGTTTATCGGAAAAATACAAAATTCATGCAGTTGATGTAAATAGTAAATTTGAGATTGAACCAGCATTAAAAGATATTGAGAAACTAAGAGAATTAATTGGAATTATCAAGCCTGAAATGGTGGAAGTTTAAAATAATAAAACTATGAACGAGCTAATTTTTTTAGTTGAAGAAGATCCAGAGGGTGGTTATAATGCCAAGGCTTTGGGTGAAAATATTTTTACTCAAGGTGATACTATCAAGGAACTGAAAGAAATGATAAAAGATGCCGTAGAATGCCATTTTGATATAGATTTAGTAGAAAAGAGATAAAATTATTTTAATTTATGACAACAACAGAATCAATATACAACGTAAACGAAAAGGGATATTACGGACAATTTGGCGGAGCTTTCATTCCTGAAATGCTGTATCCAAATGTAGAAGAATTACGAGTTTCTTACCTTAGTATTATTGCTGAACCAGCTTTTCAAGAAGAATTTAATGCTTTATTGAAAGACTACGTAGGTCGCCCGACACCTTTGTTTTTGGCGAAGCGTTTATCGGAAAAATACAATACTACAGTTTATTTAAAGCGAGAAGATTTATGCCATACAGGAGCCCACAAGGTAAACAATACCATTGGGCAGATTTTGGTAGCAAAACGTCTGGGGAAAAAGAAAATCGTTGCCGAAACAGGGGCGGGTCAACATGGTGTAGCAACGGCAACAGTTTGTGCATTGATGGGCTTGGAATGTATCATTTACATGGGCGAAATTGACATTGAACGCCAAGCACCAAACGTTGCACGGATGAAGATGCTTGGAGCGGAAGTTCGTTCTGCAACAAGTGGGTCAAAGACATTAAAAGACGCCACAAACGAAGCCATGCGTCACTGGATAAATAATCCTGTTGATACCCATTATATCATTGGTTCGGTGGTTGGTCCACATCCATATCCAGACATGGTAGCAAGGTTTCAGTCAGTGATTTCGGAAGAAATGAAATGGCAGTTAACAGAAAAAACGGGTAAATCAACACCAGATTATGTAGTCGCTTGCGTAGGTGGAGGCTCGAATGCAGCAGGGGCATTTTACCATTTTTTAGACGATAAAGAAACTCGCTTAATCGCTGTTGAAGCTGGTGGACACGGAATTACCACAGGAATGTCTGCTGCAACAACATTTTTGGGAAAAATGGGTGTGCTGCACGGGAGTAAAAGTCTTTTGATGCAAACCACTGATGGTCAGGTAGTTGAGCCACATTCTATTTCTGCTGGTTTAGATTATCCAGGTATCGGACCAATGCACGCCAATCTTTGGGAAACAAAACGGGCAGAGTTTTTTGCCATAACAGACGAAGAAGCATTGGAGTCATCTTTAGAACTTTCACAATTAGAAGGTATTATTCCCGCATTGGAAACTGCCCATGCAATAGCTGTTCTGAAATACTTAAATGCAAAGCCGAATGAAACAGTTGTGATTAATCTTTCTGGAAGAGGAGATAAAGATTTAGCAACTTATATGAAACACGTTTTGTAGAGAACGAATATTATGGACTCAATATCACAATATATTAAAGTCGAAGAGGATGTTCTTTTTCAAAGAGGAATCGAAAAAGGAATCGAAAGAGGAATCGAAAAAAGTAAGCAAGATTTTATTGTTAACTTACTTAGAGATGGTTATTATTCTTTGGAAAAAATTGCCTCTATTGTAGGGGTAAGTTTAGAAATTGTAAAAAGTATTAAAGAGCAAAATCCGAAATAAAACTCATGAAAAAATTACTTATTTTTTCAATAATAGTTCTCCTACTCACCCTGGGAGGACTTTTTTATTTTAGGTCAATGATTCAGGATGAATCCGTTAAACTGACGCATGATTTTATTCCTGAAAATAGCCCTAAAAAAGCAATGGCAATTTTTGCACATCCTGATGATGAAATTACCATCGTCGGAACAATGCGAATATTGAAATCGCAGGGAGTAGAAACAGGGATTTGTTATATGACTCGTGGCGAAGCGGGCTTGAATGGAAATATTATTGATGCTACAATGTTGAAGTCATTGAATGATTCTTCCTTGAAAGATTTGAAAATAAAATTGGGTCAACAACGGACTGGTGAAGTAGCAAATGTGGCAAAGGTTTTGGAATTAGATTATCACGAAATGTTTGATTATCAGGACAGTGGCATTGAAAGAACACCGATTGACTCCTTGAAAAAAACGATTAGAACTTTGATTGAAAAACATAAACCAACCGTTCTTTTTACCCTTGATGATAAGGTAGGGCTTTATGGGCATCCTGACCACAGGGGTATTTCGAGGGCTGTTTTGGAGGTTTTTCAAGAAAATAAAACGAGTCCGAACTTTTCAGTAAAAAAATTATATCAGGTTACATTGCCAAAAGATATGATTGCTTTTGCTCTCAAAATTTCGGATGGATTCAAAAAAAATTACCCCAAAGACCCCAACAAGGGACTTCCCAAAGCGGATATTTGTGCCAGAATTACTAAATATGGCTACGAAAAACGAGATGCCATGCTTGCCCATAAAAGCCAGCGACCAACCTTTGATGACACCCAACCAGGCTTTGCAAGTATCAATCCGTATATTTATTATTGGGTTTTCGATAGAGAGTATTTTCATGTGATTCAGTAGAGAAATTTCCACATATCCCTACTATCTTTGGGTTAGGCTTTAAGAATCTTCTAAAATAGCCTCCCAAATCTTCTGACAAAACAATCAAAATATTATCATAACGCATTGAAAATCAATAAACTACCCATAATTTTTACGCCAATTGCGGTAGCCTTACCTGTATTGCTATATTTTGTTATTTTACAAAAATATGCAGCAAATATTCCTCTTTTTGATGACCATGCCCTGAAAGCATTCTTGGTGAATTATCTAAAAACAGATACTTTTTCACAGAAATTAACGGAGATTTTCAGGCAACACAACGAACACAGAATCGCCCTCACACGGGTAGTGACGCTGCTGAGTTATTGGTTCAAAGGAGTGATTGACTACCGTTTTTTGATGTTGGTTGGAAATATTTTTTTAGTAGGAATTCTGGTAATTTTCTGGAAAAATTTCAGGAAAACCAACTTGCCATCTTACTTTTTTCTTCCAGTTCCGTTCTTGCTTTTCCATCTCCAGCATTCAGAAAATACATTTTGGGGCATGGCTGCTGTCCAAAATTTTGGAATTGTATTTTGGCTTTTATTGGTTTTCTATTTGCTCAATTCTACTAAATCTTGGGGAATATTTTGGGCAATTCTTGCTCAGTTTGTAGCTACCTTCACCAGTGGCAATGGTTTCCTTGGTGCAATTGTCGGGCTGGTGGTTTTATTTATTCAGAAAAGATATAAACACGGAGTTATCTGGCTGATAATGAGTGGGTTAATGGCAATTTTGTATTTTTTCAGTTATGAAAAACCCAAAGGAAATCCTGCTGTTGGGGCGTTCTCAATGAGCCTATTTACCAAAGGCGGATTGTCATTTTTGGGAAGTTTAGCAGATATTCTACCGCTAAATCCACTAAATTCTCGGATTTTATTAGCTTCCGTTTTAGGTGGGATTTTGTTATTTTCGATGCTGATGATTGCCTTCATTGTTGTCTATCGGTCTGATTATTTCAGAAAACATAATCAGTCAGACGGCTTTGATTATTTTATGTTGTCAGTCTTGATGTTGGTCGGGGCTACTACCCTGATTGTTACCTTTTCGAGAATTGGTTTCGGTATCAACACAATGCTTACGGGTAGGTATAAAATTTATTCGGTTATTGCTCTCATTAGTTGCTATCTTTTTGCGATTAAGTATCTCAGAAACAGAGCCTTACAATTATTTTGGAGTATTGCTTTTTGGGGAAGTGTAGCCTTTAATTTAGTGTCTAATTATGCTTATTTTGAAGATGTTGTCGCTCATCGGAATTTGATGATTTCAAATCAATTTAATGCCTATTTTGAAACTGAAAAAGTAACGAAAGAAAAAGTGCCATACCAATTTTCAAAGTTTTTCTTTGATGGAAATTTGGGAAAAATTACGAGTAATGTGGTCGGTGGGGACACCAACCATGGTGCAGGTACAACTGTCTCATTATCAGATACTAAAGAAATTTTTAGTGTCAATATTAAAAACGGTGAATTTGAAAATAGCCTTACGGATGGTACATTTTTAGCCTTACAGTCTTCGGTAAAAACGCATCTTTTTCCGACTTCTCAACTCAAAAACTCCAAAAAGAAATTCCTCTTGGGCGGTTCTTATTTTACCAATGAATGTCAGGGAGTAATTGCCAAAAATGAGTTGCCAGAAGGTGTCTATAAAATCAATGCGATAGCGGTGGTGGGCAATAAAATTAAGTCAATAAAAACTATTAAAGATTCTGTTTGGGTGAAAGATTTAACCCCGACACAACATAATGTAAATTGGTGAAAGCGAAAGAAGAAGTATATTTTGGGCAGTTAGATGGTGTCAGATTCATTGCTGTCAGTTTGGTTTTGATTGACCATTGGCTTGCCGAACGCAACGTTATTCCACTTGGACCTTTGGGCGTAACAATGTTTTTTGTACTGAGCGGTTTTTTGATTACAAGAATTTTGATTCAGAGTAAATTCAAGGATGAAGCTACTGGAAGAAGTCATTGGTTTTCGGTAAAACAGTTTATTATTCGTAGGAGTTTAAGGATTTTTCCGATTTATTATCTCACGATTTTTGCCTGTTTTGTACTAAACGAACCTCCCGTGCGAGAGAAAATCGTTTGGTGTTTGCTCTATGCGACTAATTTTTACATTGCCTTCAAAGAAACATGGTTAGGTTCAATTGACCACCTCTGGTCATTAGCAGTTGAAGAACAATATTATCTCATTTTTCCGTACTTGATTCTCTTTTTACCAAAACGATATTTCTTGAATATTTTTTGGACTATGGTGCTGATTTCCATTGGTTTACGATTTGTTTTGTATCTTAACGGAAACCCCTGGAGTACTCAATACGTACTAATGCCAACTAATTTAGACTCCTTCGGTTTGGGGGGACTTTTGGCTTATTTATTTACTTTTCATAAGGAAAATATCTTTCAGAAACTGAACCAAAATGCTTTTTTAAATAGCATCTATGATAAACTTTTAAACAATCGCAAGGAAGCTGGAAACGCTAAATCATTCATTCTCACTATCTTGTCAGTAGTAAATAAAAACCTCTATCTCATACTTTCTTTAGCACTATATATTTGGGTTATTATTTGGTCTAAATACGGTTTTGAACCTAAGTATAACTTTGCCAATCTTGTTTTGGAAAGGCTGATGGCTTCTGTTTTTTGTTTCTTCCTGATACAACGTGCAGTGGCAGGTTTTGGAGGTATAATGCGAGCTTTTCTGACAAATTCAGTAGTAGTTTATCTCGGAAAAATCAGTTACGGGCTATATCTCTACCACAATTTTATTTACAATTATTACCATACTCAGCCTACGAATATCACGCTGAGAGTT
>JAAFJL010000236.1 GCA_013298865.1 Cytophagales bacterium
ATGAGAAACATAGTTTTATGTGTTTTGGTAAAATAATAGCACCAAGTAACAACGACTTGGTGCTAAATATCCTGATTTAGGATGGAAGGGCTTTTTCAATGAACAATTATCAATTATCAGTGAACAGTTATCAGTGAACAATTATCAGTGAGCAGTTATCAGTAAACAGTTATCAATTATCAGTGAACAGTAAGCAGTTACCAGTAAGATATTTTGAAAAGATTGAACTTTAAATTTTGGAATGGACTATTTTTAACTGCCAACTGTCAAATATTTATTCCTGCTTTTTTGTAAATAAAACTCATGAGCCATGCTGGACCAATCATTAAGAATTGGAGGTCTTTTATGAAAGATGGCTTTTTACCTTCTACTTTATGTCCCCAGAATTGTCCAATCCAAGCCAAAACAAAAACAGCAAGGGCGACTTTCCAGAGTGTCATGCCTGATAATTCTACTTGCTGACAAATCCAAAGGCACGCTACCGAGTAAAAAAACATTCCGATTGCGAGTGTCCAAGATAATCTCAGATAATAAATTAATGTCACAGCAATCAACACAATACCACCATTTAACTGTAAAGTTGGCGTAATTTGAAAAGGTAGTTTAAGACAATACCACAAAGCGACAGTCGTCCAGACAATCACGGGAACGCAAACCCAGTGGACTAATTTATTGGTAGGATTTTGATGACTTTCGCTATATTCCGAAAGTAAGTTTTCGATAGTACGCATGATTCTAATTTTGGTTAGTAAATGATTTTTCTATTCTAAAATTACAAAAAAATCTACTATAAATGATAAAAAATAAAATTCATTCTGTTTAAAGAATAACGGTGTAGGGACGAATAGCATTCTTTCGTCTCCCTCAAATGGTACTGTGTACGAATGCTATTCGTCCCTACCATAAAACTGTCAGATAACCGAATAATAGACTCCCAAATTCAATTTAACTTTCTCAGAAATCTTATCTTTGTCAAACTAATAGAGCTTTTGAAAAAACTATTTAAACTAAAATCAAAAATGAGTCATATATATTTAGACAATGCCGCCACTACACCCATAGATAAAGCTGTAATTGAAGCGATGATTCCTATGATGGAAATGAATTTTGGCAATCCATCATCTATACATTCGCATGGGCGAACGGTGCGTTCTGCCATAGAAAAATCTCGTAAAACTATTGCTGAATTATTGAGTACGTCACCTGCCGAAATCTTCTTTACTTCGGGCGGAACAGAAGCGGATAATACTGCCATTTACGGAGCAATTGATACTTACAAGCTGACTCACGCCATTACTTCTCAGGTAGAACATCATGCGGTTTTGCATACATTGGAACATTTGGAAAAATTAGGTAAAATCCAGCTCAGTTTTGTTAATTTAGACGAAAAGGGAAATGTTGACCTGTCACATTTGGAAGAATTACTCCAAAATAACCCAAGAACTTTAGTGTCTTTGATGCACGGCAATAATGAAATAGGAAATTTATTAGACCTTGAAAAAACAGGAGAAATTTGTCGAAAATATAACGCCGTTTTCCACTCTGATACCGTACAAACGATGGGGCATTTTCGGCATGATTTAAAGATAATTCCCATTGATTTCATCGTCGGAGCAGGACATAAATTTCATGGACCAAAAGGCGTTGGCTTTTTGTATATTAATGCGGATTCCAAAATTAGTCCTTTCATTCACGGAGGGGCTCAGGAACGAAATATGCGTGGTGGAACAGAAAATATTTACGGAATTGTGGGCATTGCGAAGGCTTTAGAAATTGCTTATACTGAAATGGACGAACACCGCAAGTACATCGAAAATATCAAAACTCACATGATTACGAGATTAAGTACCGAATTTTCGGGAATAGATTTCAACGGAAATTCTGCTGATTTGGGTAGTAGTCTCTACACAGTTTTGAGTGTAAATTTCCCAGAATCGAAGGAAGCGGATATGTTTTTGTTTAACTTAGATATTAATAAAATTTCAGCCTCTGGCGGAAGTGCCTGTGCGAGTGGGTCTAATATTGGTTCGCACGTACTTACTGCCATTGGCGGAAATCCTAACCGACCATCAGTAAGATTTTCATTTTCTAAATACAATACCATCGCAGAAATTGATTACGTAATTGAAAAGTTGAAGAAAATTATTTGATGAAAAAAAACAAATTGAACCTTTTTGATACCACGATGTTGGTCGTGAGTCTGATTATTGGCATGGGAATCTTTAGAAATCCCGTTGAAGTAGCCAAGACAGCTCAATCTGCCGAAATCTTCTTTTTAGCTTGGATTTTGGGCGGAATCGTGAGTTTTTTTGGAGCTTTAACCTATGCCGAAATTGGCTCAAGATACCCAGTGAAAGGCGGTTTTTATAAAATATTCTCTTATTGCTATCATCCAGCTTTTGCATTTATGGTTAATTGGATGATTGTCATTTCAAATGCTGGAGCGGTTTCGGTGGTAGCAATTGTGGGGGCAGAATACATCAATCCTATACTTTTACCCGAAAGTTTGCAGAACCCATTGGGGATAAAAATTACTTCAATTACCACAATTGTAGTGCTGTATTTGATTAATCTTGCAGGAATTCGGCTCTCTGCCAAAACCCAAAATATCCTTTCTTCCATCAAAATTGTGTTGATGTTGCTCCTGATTTTGACGATTTTCAAAAGTCAACCAGTCTCAAATGCTGTAAAACCTTTGTTAGGAAGCACCTTTGAAGGCATGGATTATTTCAAAGCATTGGCACTGAGTTTCATTCCGATTTTCTTTACGTACGGCGGGTATCAACAAACTATAAATTTTGGAACGGACATCGAAAACCCTACCAGAAACACGCCAAGAGGGATTTTTATTGGTTGCCTCATTGTAATGTTCTTGTATTTATCTATCAATTTTGCTTATTACAAAGTGCTTGGCATGGCAGGGATGGCAAATTCACAATCGCTTACGGCAGATTTGGCAGGCGTATTTTTCGGAGAAGCAGGCTATAAATTCACCTCAGTTATTTTGTTTATTTCGGTACTGACTTTCGTGAATTCTGCTATGCTGACCAACCCACGGGTGTATTACGCAATGGCAGAAGACAGCGTGTTGCCGCCAGCCTTCAAAAAGCAAAATGATAAGACCCAAGTACAAGAATTTGCACTTACGGTTTTTGCGGTTTTCTTGGTAATCGTGTTGCTGTTTATCGATTCTTTCAAGCAACTTATCAACTACGTAATGCTGTTTGATTCCATAGGCATGATTTCATCCGCTTTTGCGATTTTTATTCTCAGGAAGAAAATCAAAAACGAAGATTTGTCTAATATTTTTACTTTGAAATTAGGCAAAAATCTCATGCCAGCCCTATTTATCTTGACCTACTTTTTGGTAGCAATCGCATCCTTATTATCAGACTACCGAGGAGCATTAATAGGTTTAGGACTTTTCGCCATCGGCTTTCCATTGTATTGGATTATGCGGAAGGTGAATGATTAGGAGTTAGTAAAACTTTATTCTGAGAAATAATTAAAATGGATACATCATTCATAATCAATGAGTTAGGTGAAGAACGTGAGCATTATTTCAATGCTGTTGCTCCGCCTATTATGCAAACTTCTAACTTTGCTTTTAAGGATTTCGAAACGCTTAGGGCTGCTTTTGAGGATGAATATGCGGGCGAATATCTTTATACAAAATCAAAAAATCCTACTGTTGATATGCTCCGTCTGAAATTGGCGGCACTGCAAGGTGCGGAGGATTCGATAGTAACAAATTCGGGCAGTTCTGCAATTTTTTGTAGTATTTTAGCCAATGTAAAAGCTGGTGACCACATTATTTCTGTGGCGAAGCCATACACATGGGCGGCTCGTATGTTCGAGGTCGTGCTACCTCGTTTTGGCGTTACGCATACCTATATAGATGGGCAAAAAACAGAAAATTTCATCCATGCTTGTCAGTCCAATACAAGCCTTATTTACTTAGAATCTCCCAATTCTTGGGATTTTGCTTTGCAAGATTTAGAGGCAGTCGGGCAATTGGCTAAGGAAAGAAATATCACGACAATTATAGACAATAGTTACTGCACGCCCATGTACCAAAACCCTCATGCTTTTGGTATTGATATTTGCGTACATTCGGCAACAAAATATATCAGTGGACATTCGGATACGGTGGCAGGTTTAATTACTGGTTCAAAATCAATGATGAAGAAAATCTTTGATTCTGAGTTACTTAATTCTGGTACAAGTTTGTCTCCCTTCAATGCTTGGCTTTTGTTGCGGGGGCTTCGTACGCTGGAAATTCGTTTAGAAAGAATCTCAGCAAGTACCCAGAAAGTGGTAAGTTTTTTGAAAAATCATGCCAAGATTTCAGGTATAATTTTTCCTTTTGATGAAAATTTTCCTCAGTATCATTTAGCCAAAAAACAAATGTCTGGAGCTTGCGGACTACTAACAATCTCTCTACAAGATACTGATTATGAGACAATTGAAATATTTACTCTATCCCTAAAACACTTTCTTTTAGCTGTAAGTTGGGGCGGACACGAATCTTTAGTAATGCCCAAAGCAACAGGAATTAAGCCAGAGGATTTTGACAAAACAAATCCAGAACATCAGTACATCAGGCTGTACATTGGCTTAGAAAATGCCGATTATCTCATCGCTGATTTAGCTCAGGCTTTGGAAAGAGTTTAATGGAATTTGTGTAATTTTAGGGCTTGAAAATTACACAAAATAGAATTTATCAGAACAAATAATAAAATTGCCCATTATCAATGAAGATAAAACTTAAAAATATAGGTACTCTCAAACAAGCGGAAATTGATTTATCGAAAGATTTAATCATTCTCGCTGGTCCAAATAATACAGGTAAAACGTATGCGGCTTATACGGTTTATGGGGTTTGTGATGCACTTAGGAAAGGTGATAAAAACAATTTAGTCAGTGGTATTGATGGACGATCCAATGCTTGGATCATGGTCTTACATGATATTTTCTCTGCGTTTTCAAAAGAAAAAGCATCAGATAAAAATGATTTATCATATTTAGATAAAGAGCAAATAATTGAGAGTGTAGATGATTATTTAGATAATATTAATGAAAGATTAAACACAATTTTTCCTGAGTGTCTTGGAAATACCTTCGCAACAGAAATTTCTAAATTTTTAGATTCAACCATAGAAATTTTGTTTGAAAAAGAATTGTTGAAAAATTATTTGCTGAATACCCGAATTGAAGCTCCAAATTTTGTAAAGACAACACCAAATTTAGAGCGAATTTCAAAGGAGAAAGACAGAAATGGAATAGAATATCAACAAAATGGTCTCCCAAAAGATGAAGAAAGAATAAATTTTGTAAATGTGCTGCTACAAATTCAAAAATATATTTCAAATGCAATAATTGATTTCCACTTTAATAACCTTTATATAAACACAGCAGAAAGAAGTGCAATTAGTATTTTTAGTAAAGAATTGTCTATCAAAAGAAATAACATTGTTGATCAATTATTAGAATTAAGGGATTCAAAAAATGGAGATGCCAACCAGTTGTTAGGAAAACTTCAACGCTACCCATTACCTATCCGTGATAGTTTGGCTATTTCAGAAGATTTAGCAAACCTTTCCCGTAATAAAAGTGAATATGGTTTCTTGGCGGATAGAATTGAGGAGGTGCTTTTAGATGGAAAAATTACTACTTCCAAAGATGGAGAAGTTCAGTATAGTCCCAATAAATCAAAGGTGAAAAATCTGAGTATTCACTTAACTGCTTCCATCGTAAAATCACTTTCTAATCTTGTTTTCTACTTCCGACATATAGCCCAAAAAGGTGATTTTATTATCATTGATGAACCTGAATTAAACCTTCATCCAGACAATCAACGAAAAGTTGCAAGGCTTTTTGGGGAGATTATTAATCAAGGTTTTAAGGTAATGATTAGTACCCACAGCGATTATATCATTCGTGAATTGAATAACCTCATCATGTTGAAATCAGGTGGAGAGAAGGCTGAGTATTTAGCAAATAAATATGGTTATGAAGAAAAACAACTAATTGATTATCAAAGAGTTGGTGCTTATCTTTTTAATCATAATAAAAATATATCGCTTGAAGTAACCGAAACTGGTTTTGAAGTGAATACAATTGACGAAGTTATTAATGAATTAAATAATGCCTCGGAAGAGATTTACTTTACCCTTTTTGACTAACCATGATTTTACAACGTATTGAAGAAATAATATTTTCGGGTTACAAAGAAAAAGTTTCGGGGAATATTTTTGAATTGAAAGAAGACAACAGTTCTGCCAAATGTAACAAAGCAAAATTCTCGAAAAGTGATGATGTTTTGGTTTATAAATTTGACAAAGAACCAAAAAACGAAGGAATAAAAATTAAGGATAAATTTCCCTTTTTGAATGATATTTCAGGGCTGAAAAGTATGGCAGATTTTCTTCTTTTTTATGTCAAAAAGGATAGATTGTTTGTTGTCATTTGTAATCTAAAATCAGGCAACAAAGGAAATAGTGCAGACCAAATTGAGGCAGGTAAAATATTTGCTAATTTTTTAGTTAAAACAGCACAAAGAAAGTTTAAAAATGATTTTGGAGATATAAAACCTAAGTTTATACCTGTTTTATATTCATCTTCTTCTCTGTATAAAGGTACTTCAAAACCAAATAAAGCTCCACAAAATAAAATATATCAATACTTGTCAAATGACTCACAAACAGACACTTGTGATTTAGACGCTATCTGTCATTAAAACAATGAATATCCCAAAACTAAAAAATACAGACAAAAATAATTTCTTCCTCATGGCAGGAAGTTGTGCGATTGAGAGCCGTGATTTGGCTTTTGAAATTGCTGAAAAAATAAAAACTATTACTGACCAATTCGGGATTCCTTATATTTTTAAAGGTTCATATCGCAAGGCTAATCGTACTAAATTGG
>JAAFJL010000232.1 GCA_013298865.1 Cytophagales bacterium
ATTCCTCTATTGTCATTAAATGCGTGTGGTCTTTTAATACGATTTTCAGGAAAGCTAAATTTTCCATTTCTGAACTTATGCCCATTACTTCTTTTACTTTTTGGGTAACAGATTCCAATAATTCGTAATTCTGTGTTTGTTGGAATTTTAGCATAACTGCCTTAATTGTAACAACGTCTCGGTCTGAAAGTTGATTAGCTTCTGGGAACATTATATGATAGTTATTTTCAACTTTTGTGTTTTTTAAAGCACTCAATGTCACAGACTTGCGGAGTTTCACTACTGAAGTTCCTGCCGCCATATCTCCGAATCTTTGCCCCTTACCATTGACAGCCACCGTAAGAAGTGCCACCGTTGAACCAAACAATTGATTATCAACTAATCTAAATATCCATCGAATCAAATACGCCCCAACAGATGGTGAAGTCCCGTCTAATTTCACCACTTTGATATTCATGGCTTTTTTACCAACAGTTTGTCCGTTCATGAAAATTTCACACAATAAATCATAGAACAAAACTGGAGAAAACCAAAACACAATGATGGTTACAGTGCCAATAGATGTTCCAAAAATTGCATTACCTATTTTTCCTAAAACCAATAAAAAAACAAAAAACCATGCTACAAAAATGATGTAGTCGATAATATGAGCCAACATTCTATCGCCAGCATTGGCAGGGGTAAACTCTAAAGATACATTTTGGGTAGTCTGAATACGGATGTCATTCATTATCAAGTAAATTTTGTTTGTTCTTCTTCTATTATTCAAATATATTGCTAAAAATTAACTTTATATCAAGAAAATGCGGGAAGCCTTATTTAAAAAACAAAATTTAGACAAATGGGAATCTTTTGAAAAAGATGCCATTACTAAAGACCCCGATGTGCTTTCGGAAAGATACATACAATTGACCGATGACCTCTCCTACTCTCGGACTTTCTACCCTGAATCTCCAACAACACGTTACCTCAATGAACTGACTATCAGATTTTTTGGTAAAATTTATGTCAATAAAAAAGAGAAAACTAATCGGTTTATTTTGTTTTGGAAAGAAGAATTACCGACTCTTTTTTATAATTCTCGAAAAGAATTTTTGTACGCTTTTCTATTTTTCATGGTATCGGTTGGTATCGGGGTAATCTCTGCTGCCAATGATGAAACCTTTGCAAGAATCATTCTGGGAAGTGATTATGTTGATATGACACTCGAAAATGTCGAAAAAGGTGATCCCATGGCAGTTTATAGCAGTATGGATTCTGTTACGATGTTCTTTATGATTGCTTACAATAACATTAAAGTTGACTTGGTGACATTTGTTCTCGGAGCATTATTTTCTTTGGGGACAGTCTATGTTTTATTCCAAAATGGAGTAATGGTTGGTGTTTTTCAATATTTCTGTATCAAATCTGGCTTCTTAAAAGTCTCATTATTAACGATTTGGCTACACGGAACGCTCGAAATGTCCGCTTGTGTTTTGGCAGGTTGTGCAGGTCTGGTAATGGGCAATAGTTTGTTATTTCCGAAAACATTTTCTCGTTTAGAGTCTTTTAAACAGGGTGCAAAACAAGGTTTAAAAATCGTTATTGGCATTGTTCCAATAACAGCATTTGCAGCCTTTATCGAAAGTTTTATTACTCGTATGCACCTTTCGACAGTCCCGAGTCTGATGATTATTATTCCTTCTGGAATTTTTATCATCTGGTATTTTATTATTTATCCCGTTCAGTTAAATAGAAGGATTAGGGCTTAGTCGAAGTTTCCAACGATTCCAAATTCTGACTATTTTCTCCCTATCTTTGCAGTCCAAAATATTTTGGATGAAAAATAAATTTAATAACGCATGACAAAAGACAGGTTCAATGACCTGAAAGCCAATGTAGAGGCTTTGAGGAGGTATCTTTGACTACGATAATAAAAAGTACCAAATATCTGAATTAGAGACAGTTACGCTTGACCCAAACTTCTGGTCTGACCCCACAAAAGCTGAAACCACCATGCGACAAATGAGAGGTCTAAAGTTTTGGACTGATGGTTTCGACGAATTGAATAGCTACATGGGCGACCTTGAAACTATTTGGGAATTCTATGAATCTGGTGATGCAACAGAACCAGAGGTTGACGCAGAAGGTAAAAAAGTTGAAGATAAATTGGGAGCTTTGGAATTCCGCAAGATGATGTCTGAAGAAGGCGATAATATGTCGGCTCTTTTGGAAATTAATGCTGGTGCGGGCGGAACAGAGTCTCAGGATTGGGCAGCCATGCTCATGCGTATGTACATTATGTGGGGAGAAAAAAATAATTTCAAAGTTCGTGAAGTTGATATAAACTCAGGCGATGTTGCTGGTATTAAGTCAGTTACATTGGAAATGGACGGAGAATTTGCATACGGAAATCTCAGGTCTGAAAACGGCGTACATCGTTTAGTAAGAATTTCTCCTTTTGATTCAAACGCTCGCCGACATACTTCTTTTGCATCAGTTTATATCTATCCTTTGGCTGACGATACCATTGAAATTAACGTAAACCCTGCTGATATTGAATGGGATACTTTCCGTTCGGGTGGTGCAGGTGGGCAGAATGTGAATAAAGTTGAAACGGCTGTTCGCCTTACGCACAAACCTTCGGGAATAATTATTGCTTGCCAACAGGAACGTTCGCAGTTGATGAATAAGGAAGTTGCTTTGAAACTCCTGAAATCAAAATTGTACCAAATTGAAATTGACAAACGGAATGCGGCAAGAGCAGAAGTGGAAGCTGGTAAAAAGAAAATTGAGTGGGGGTCACAGATTAGAAGTTATGTCTTGGATGATCGTCGTGTAAAAGACCATCGTACCAATTATCAAACTTCTAACACAGATGCTGTACTCGACGGTGAAATTAATGAGTTTATCAAAGCATATTTGATGGAAGAGTAGATTTTTTCGATATTCGATTTTTATTTTTCGATATTCGGGATAAAGAAAGCAAAAAGCCCCAAAACATTACATTCTGGGGCTTTTTGTTAAGCTATTTCAAATAATCAATATCCTCTACGTCTGCGTGCAGGAGTCAATTTGATTAATCTCATTCTTTCTTCTAATTCAGAAATTACACGAGAAGTTGATTCTTTGTGTCCTTCGTAAGTTTCGTTTAATGACTTGTAAGATGCTTGCATCTTGTTATAATCATCCAAAAGACGGTTATATTTCTGGCTCAATGACTCAAATGTTTCTTTACTGTCTTCTTGACATTTTACATATTGATCATTTTTTTGCTTGAACTGACTTTCCAAACTGAATCGGAAGCTACTCAATTCTGCATTTTCTTGACGCTCTTTTAATACTTGACTTTCCAAGCGACGAATTTGATCTTGCATTTCAGCAAGTTTCTTGTTGTCTGTACAGCTCGACAATACGAACATTGAACAGAATAAGATGATAAAAGTTTTCTTCATGAATTTTGTTGGGTTAATCGGTCAATAAACTGATTTACAAAATGTATGCCAAACCATTATTGACACCTTCAGTGGTTTCGGCTCTGACTCTGGAAATATACTAAAATTGATTTTTATTTGTCTAATACGAAAAGATAAATTGATTTTCTATAAAACAAAGCTACTCTTATTTTTTAACTCTATAAAATTACAACAAAACTTTTTTTTATAAAAATTCTTGTTAGAAGAATATTCTTGATGTATGTTTACAATAAAATCTATATAGTTAGTAGAGTATATAGATTTTTATCATAATTTTGAGATTTTATTCGATATTTTTCATAAAATCTCCAAACCAAGAGAGAACTATGCAAAGTTTCAGAACCGAAATAGAAAATCCAATTGTCGAAAAAGATATTATCGACTTGGCTCGTAAAATTGAGCTTTTCCGTGAAGGAAAGATTCATGAAGAAAAATTCCGTAGCCTTCGCCTTGCAAGAGGTGTATATGGGCAACGCCAGCAAGGTGTGCAGATGGTAAGGATAAAATTGCCTTATGGTAAAATGACCTTGCAACAGTGGAAACGAATAGCTGATATTTCAGATGAATATTCTATTAGTAACCTCCACCTTACTACTCGTCAAGATGTACAAATTCACTTTGTATCGCTTGACCGTACCCCTGAACTGTGGGCGAAATTGGAACAAGATGACATTACCTTGCGTGAAGCCTGCGGAAATACTGTCCGTAATGTGACGGCATCGCCAACGGCTGGGATTGACCCCAACGAGCCTTTTGATATTACGCCTTACGCAGATGCCCTTTTTAGGTATTTTCTAAGAAATCCGATTTGCCAAGAAATGGGCAGAAAAATCAAAATTTCTTTCTCGAATACTGACGAAGATACTGCACTTTCTTTCATTCATGATTTAGGTTTTATCCCGAAAATCCAAGACGGAAAACGTGGGTTCAAAGTAGTTGTTGGTGGTGGCTTGGGGGCTCAACCAATTTTGGCACAAGTAGCCTATGAATTTTTGGAAGAAGACCAAATTATTCCATACACAGAGGCTGTATTGCGGGTTTTCGACCGCCACGGCGAGCGTAATTCTCGGCATAAAGCTCGTATGAAATTCTTATTACAGAAGATTGGATTTGAGACTTTTGTTGATTTAGTAACAGCAGAAAGAAAGGCTTTGAAAAACAAAACATTCAAAGTAAAAATAGAAGACTGGAAAGCCGAAGACGTAGCTGGTTATTTACCAACAAAAATTTCTGAGCCAATCAATACACAAGATTCTGTGGTATATCAAACTTGGCTTTCGACCAATACTTTCGCCCAAAAACAAGAAGGTTACTTTGGTGTTTATGTCAGAATTTTGAATGGTAATATTCATTCAAATACTACCCGTTCTTTAATTGAAAAACTCAGAGGCTATATCGCTGATGATGTGCGAGTTACCATCAATCAGGGCTTATTGTTAAAGTTTGTTCCAGCAGCAAATTTACCTTATGTTTATTCAGTTTTAGAAGCTCATAATTTAGCAGATGCAGGGGCAAATTCTATCGCAAATATTACAGCTTGTCCAGGAACAGACACCTGCAATTTAGCAATTTCTGATAGTACACACATTACTTCAAAATTAGAAGAAGTTATCACACAGGATTTCCCAGAATTGATTCATAACAATGACATAAAAATCAAGATTTCGGGTTGTATGAATTCTTGTGGACAACACGGAATGGCTCATATTGGTTTTCATGGTTCATCTCTGAAAGCTGCCGATAAACGTGTCCTACCTGCCCTACAAGTACTTTTGGGTGGCGGAACTGTCAGAAATGGTCTTGGTCGTGTGGCGGATAAAGTGATTAAAGTGCCTTCAAAACGTGGACCAGAAGTATTGAGAGTAGTTTTGAATAATTACGAAGAAAATGCTTTGGAAGGCGAATATTTCAACGATTATTATGACCGCCAAGGCGAAAAATATTTTTATACATTGCTGAAACCAGTAGCTGATTTGAGTACTTTGAAAAATGAAGATTTCATTGATTGGGGGGCATCAGAGCAATTTGCTACTGAAATTGGTGTGGGTGAATGTGCCAGCGTAATTATTGACTTGGTAGCAACGCTTTTGTTTGAATCTGAAGAAAAATTAGGTTGGACAAACGAGGCTTTTGCCGAAAACCGTTGGGCTGATTCCATTTACCATGCGTACAGCGTTTTTGTGAGTGGTGCAAAGGCTTTGTTGTTGGACAAAAGCGTGAGTGTTTCTACACAAACTGGGGTTATTCAGAAGTTTCAAGAAAATTTTGTTGAAACTGGAGACATTAAAATTGGAGACAAAACTTTCAATGAATTAGTCTTACAAATCAATCAAAATGAGCCTTCTGAGGCATTTGCGAAAGAATACATTAAAGATGCTACGGCATTTTTGAATTTAGCAAAAGCCTATCGTGAAGAAACTGTTGAGGCGTAGATTTTCGTTGTTCGATGTTTGATTTTCGTTGCTTGATGTTAGGCAATGACACTTTCCGAACATCGAAAAACGAACATCGAAACAAACATCGAACATCGAAAAAATGGAATCATTCAGAACTTTAGAACCAAGACCAAAGCTGACCGTTGTGGGTGCAGGTCCAGGTGACCCCGACTTGATAACTGTCAAGGCGGTAAAGGCACTCAAGCAAGCAGATGTGGTGCTTTATGATGCTTTGGTGGCAATGGAATTGTTGGATTACTGCAAACCAGAAGCCGAAAAAATATACGTTGGAAAACGCCCAGGTGAAAGCCATTCGCAAGATGCAATCAATTTTTTGATTGTTGAAAAAGCCTATATGTACGGGCGTGTGGTACGCTTGAAGGGCGGCGACCCTTTTATCTTTGGTCGTGGACAAGAAGAGATTGAATACGCCCGTCAATTTGATTTAGAAACTGAATACATTCCCGGTATTTCGAGTGCCGTTGCTGCCCCAGGTTATGCAGGTATCCCCCTGACAACCAGAGGAGTAAGTGAAAGTTTTTGGGTAATAACAGGCACAAAAACAGACGGCTCGCTTTCGGGAGATTTAGCTTTGGCATTACAGTCGTCAGCAACGATAGTGATTTTGATGGGAATGAGTAAATTACAACAAATATCAGAAATATGCGAAGCATTAGGAAAAAGTGAATTGCCAGTTGCTATCATCCAAAACGGTACGACCCAAGAACAAAAATTGGGGGTAGGTGTCGCAAAAAACTTATTTTCGATTGCTGCACACAATAATCTCCAGAACCCTGCCGTTATAGTGTTAGGTGAAGTCGTAAAGTATGCGAATGTGAAAGAGGTAGCGACTTTTGCCAGCAATTTTTGACAAGAAAAAATTAGTGGTTAGGTGTTTAGGAAATCCCATAGGCGAATGCTAATGGGATTTTTTGTTTTTGGGGGGGAGCTGCTCTGGGGTTGTGTAAAAAGTCTAAAGTCTATGAGTTGAAAGTTTTAAGCAGAAATATTATTCTGCAAAATTGAATATTTCCAAACAATATACTTCAAATTGAGATTTCAAAGATTATTTCAGAATATTATTTGGTGAAAAATACTTTCAACTTTTAACTCTATACTTTTTAC
>JAAFJL010000233.1 GCA_013298865.1 Cytophagales bacterium
AGTCAATTTATTATTTTTTGCCAAAGTCGCTAAACGCACAACCTCACCTTCGATACCTGCCAATGATAAATTTTCAGCATTTCTGATTACTGGAACTACCAAACCTTTTGGAGCTGAAACCGCAATAGAAATATCACAGAAATCATTATACACAATTTCTTCACCATCAATCGAGGCATTTACGGCTGGGAATTCTTTGAGAGCTACACAAACTGCCTTTGTAAAAAACGACATGAATCCTAAACCTACACCATGTTTTTCTTTGAATTTATCTTTGTATTTTCCTCTCAAATCCATGATTGGCTTCATATCCACTTCGTTGAAAGTAGTTAACATCGCTGTCTCGTTTTTCACTTGAACCAAACGACGAGCAACCGTTTTACGCAATGAAGTCATTTTCTCTCGACGCTGATTTCTATTTCCAGATTGTGGAGTCGAAACAGCAACAGGCTGAGAAGTTGGAGCAACCGAAGGTGTTGGCGGAACAACCTTGCTAACTGCTAACTGTTGACTGTTAACTGACAAAGCATCCTCTTTAGTGATACGTCCACCTACGCCTGTACCTGCAACTGAACTTGCATCAATCCCTTTTTCTGCTAAAACTTTGGCAGCGGCTGGCGAAGCGTGTCCTGCAGCATAACTTTCTGATTGAGAAGGTGTTGCCGTTGCTTGTGGCGTTGAAACGGGTGTGCTTACTGATGGCGTTGCAACTGCTCCTGCACCTACTGTAATTGTAGCAACTACTGCCCCAATTGCCAAAGTTGTTCCTGCTTCTGCAACAATATGTAATGTTCCTGCAACTTCTGAGGGTAATTCAAAAGTGGCTTTGTCTGATTCTAATTCACAAAGAACTTCATCCATTTTCACAGAATCACCTTCTTTTTTATTCCAAGACGAAACCGTTACTTCCGTGATTGATTCACCAACGGCAGGAACTTTGATTTCTATTAGCTGTGAGCTTTGAGCTTTGAGCTTTGAGTTTTCTGCGACAGGGGCAACTTCTATAATTGGTATAGGTGCTGCATTAGCATTGCTCATGGCTGATTGCTCATGGCTCACTTCTATCGTACAAATAACTGCTCCAATCGGAAGTGTATCTCCTTCTTTGGCAACGATTCTGAGGACTCCTTCGGCCTCGGCTGGGAGTTCAAAAGTGGCTTTGTCTGATTCTAATTCACACAAAACTTCGTCCATTTTTACCACATCGCCATCTTTCTTGTTCCAAGTAGCGATAGTTACTTCGGTTATTGATTCGCCTACTGGCGGAACTTTCATTTCAATTGCCATATCTCAATTTCGGATTTTTGGTTATCCTTTGTAATTTTTCTGCTTAAATATTTTCTTTATAATAATCTATAATTTGTTGAAAAACTGCGAGTAATTCATTCAATTCATTCAAATAATAAATTCTTGAATCTATGGTTAGTTCTGAGTCAATTTTTAGGAATAACCATTCATTACCCGTCGTGACACAACCAAATATATGGTCTATTTTTACGCCTTTTTTTTCGTTAAATAACTTTGCCCCAACTAATTGAGCGGCACATTGAGGAACCCCCAAATCAATATCATTTTTCTTGGCTTCAACAATCTGAAAAATGGGGAAATTAATACTGAATGAACCAATGTCTTTTGCCAAAATAAAATCACATTCTCCATTCAAACCCTGAGCATTGTCCACACTTAAATTATCACCCGAATAAATCGTAAAAAAATTCTGATTTCGATGCCTTAATTCCACTAAAATTGGAAAGACAATAGATTCTGATTTTGCTTTTTCACTTCTGATAGGCAACTCTGCTGCCATATCAAGGGCATATTTCAAATTTGAACTTGGTTCAAGTGGAGGTAAATTGTCATCAAAAAGACGTTTTACTTTATTCTTGATTCCAAATTTTGCTTCAATGTCATCAAAAGAAAAATCTCCGTAAGCCATGATTTTTTTAGTCTAAATATGTATTGATTAACAAATTATCCTAAGCAAACGCCCTCTCAACCAGTTCCGCTTGTTCAACGGTATGAACTTTCAAGAATCCTGTTGCTGGTGAGGCGGATTTTTTACGTGCTACTAAACTGTCAAATGCTTTCCAACCAAATTCTCTAATCACAAACGACCAATAGCCCATATTTTCGGGTTCTTCTTGTACCCACGCTACTTTGGCTTTTGGATATTTGTCTAATTCTGCTTGTACTTTTTTCGCTGGGAAAGGATGCAATTGCTCCACCCGCACGATGGCTACGTCTGTACGTTTGTCTTTTTCTTGTTTTTCTAATAAATCAAAATAGACTTTTCCTGAGCAAAGCAATACTTTTTTTACCTTCTTAGCATCTACGTAATTATCACCATAAACCTCTTGGAATGAACCATCTATAAATTCTGAAATGGGGGACATTACCTTCGGATGACGGAACAACGACTTCGGAGACATCGTAATTAATGGCTTACGGAATTTCCAAGTCAATTGACGACGCAAAGCATGGAAAATATTAGCTGGCGTTGTCAAATTTGTTACAATCATATTTTCCTCGGCAGCTAATTGCAAGAAACGTTCTGGACGAGCATTCGAGTGTTCTGGTCCTTGTCCTTCATAACCGTGAGGGAGTTGCATAACCAAACCGTTCATCGTTCCCCATTTAGATTCTTGTGAAGAAATAAATTGGTCAATCATGGTTTGAGCTCCATTGGCAAAATCGCCAAATTGGGCTTCCCAAATCACCAAAGTATCAGGATTGGCAAGGGCATATCCAAATTCAAAACCCAAAACTGCGTACTCAGAAAGTAGTGAGTTGTAAATTTGCAATTGCTCTTGGTCTGCCTGAATATGATTTAATGAAATATAATATTCATTAGTATTTGCATCGTGCAAGAGGGCATGACGGTGAGAGAATGTACCTCTCTGCACATCCTGACCCGATACACGTACAGGTTTTCCTTCAATCAATAAAGAACCATACGCCAAAGCCTCGGCAGTTGCCCAGTTTAATGAACCGTTTTCAAAGAAACCTTTACGGTCAGATAAAACTTTTTCAATTTGCTTCAAGGCTGTAAATCCTGTGGGCAATTTAGAAAGTGATTCAGCAATTTTATCAATATTTTCTTTTGAAATTCCTGTTTTTGGAGAATTTTCAAAATCGCCATCTTCTGCATATCGTAATTCTGCCCAACGATTATCCAATTTTAAAGGATGATATTCTGGACGAATTTTCTGTTTAATCAAATCCAAACGAGCCTGTAATTCTGCCTTAAATTCAGAATCCATTTCGGTTGCTAATTTGGCATCAATATCTCCACGAGCAATCAATTTTTGATTATATAACTCTCTCGGATTCAGATGGTTAGTGATATTTGCGTAGAGCGTTGGCTGTGTGAATCGTGGTTCATCAGACTCATTGTGTCCGTTTCTACGATAGCAAACCATGTCAATAAATACGTCACGATTGAATTGCTGACGGAATTCCGCTGCCATTTTCGAGACAAAAACTACTGCTTCTGGGTCGTCGCCGTTTACGTGAAAAACGGGAGCATCAATAATTTTGGCAACGTCTGTACAATAGATAGAAGAACGTGCGTCCTCAAAATCTGTCGTGAAACCTACTTGGTTATTAATCACAAAATGGATCGTTCCACCTACTTCATAACCTTTCAATTTTGCCATTTGCGTAACTTCATAGACAATTCCTTGTCCAGCTACGGCGGCATCTCCGTGAATTAAAATCGGAAGAATTTTGTCGTAATCACCTTCGTAATGAGCATCGGCTCTGGCTCTACAAAAACCAATAACCAGAGGATTTACTGCCTCTAAGTGCGAAGGATTCGGAGCTAATTTCATCGACACCTCAACCCCTGACGGCGTAACGTGTTTTGACGAATAACCCAAGTGATATTTTACGTCGCCATCGCCATGAATTTGGTCTGGAAGATTACCTTCAAAACCATCAAAAATAGCGTCGTACGACTTGTGCATAATGTTTGCCAAAACGTTCAAACGACCACGGTGTGCCATACCAATCATGACTTCTTGCACACCCAAATCTGCCGAACGATTCACGATAGCATCAAGAGCTGGAATGGTAGTTTCACCACCTTCCAATCCGAATCTTTTTTGACCTAAGTATTTGGTACCCAAGAAGTTTTCAAAAACTACGGCTTCGTTGAGTTTTTCTAAAATCTGTTTCTTTTCATCAATCGAAGGACTGAATGACAAAGCCTCTTTTTCGATTTTTGAACGTAACCATTCCTTCACTTCTGGCTCACGAATATAGGCATATTCAAAGCCGATTGAACCTGCATAAATTTTATGGAGAGATTCAATAATTTTACGCAAAGAAACCGCACCCACTCCCAAGAAATTCCCTGCTTGAAAATTAGTATCTAAATCAGCTTCTGAGAGAGCATAATCTTTCAAATCTAACCTCGGACGGCGGTCTTTACGCTCACGAATAGGATTAGTTTTTGCCATCAAATGTCCACGAGAACGGAAGGCTTTGATAAGGCTAATAACCGCCATTTCCTTCTGAATCATCGAAGCATCCGCAGGGGCAGATGTTGCAGTTGCACCCTTCGCTTGACCATTTGAAGAGCCGTTCCAAGCAGCATGAAAGTCAAAACCTTTGAAGAAATTTTGCCAGCTTACATCTACTGAATTGGAGTCTTGCAAATACGATTCGTAGAGGTCGGAAATCGCTGCTGTGTCGGCGTTGGCAATGTATGAAAATTGATCCATTATTATTTTACGTAAATCTTGGTTGATTATACGTTTTTATTTCAAAATTTATTACGAAAGACAAAGTTAAGCTATGCTTTTAAAATAAAGCCTAAATTTTGCTTTGTTTTTTCTAAATTAAGATGTGATTCAAAATATAACTTTACAAAGTAGCATTTTCTTGACTAAGTACAATTTTTATGTAGAAAAATCTGGTTATTATTGACACTACCAATGTTTACTTTTATGTTTTCTTGAAAAAGGGCTATCTTTAAGAGGAAATAAAAAAAAACTCAAATTCCTATGAAAAAATTATTCTATCTCTTACTCTATTTTTCTTTGTTTTTATCTTGTGAAAAAAAGAAGGATGATGTCACACCAATTACGCCAGTTTTGAAAGGTTTTGTTGTAGAAAGTACTACGCCAAATCTGACTTCAAAAAGCTATTACACGCTCGTCTCCGCCAATGGAAAACTCTCTAATTTACAAAAAATAGATTCTATAAAACAAGATGGAAAAGTGACCATCTACAACAATAATAACATCATTACAGACGGATTACCCAATAGTTATTCTGTACTAAGTGATGTAGCAAATCCGATTGGAGGGGCTGCCCAAACAAGCAAAGTTGAATATTCTGCTAAAAAAGTAAGTAATGGTTACGAAATCATTATTCCTTTCAGTACATCATTTTCAAGTTATGTTTTGATAGAATTGAATGCTGATAATCAGATGGTTAAGTACTCAGACACAAAAATAGTTGTAATAGATAATAATGGAATGAAAAGGGAAACTTTGAGGAATAGCTATTTGCGTTACGAATACGATTCAAAAGGAAACGTTGTGAAAGTTTTTCAAAAACAAGATGGTTCAACTACTGAAACACTCGCAGTTGAATATACTTACGATACTAATCCAAACCCAAACAAGCCATTACTTTGGACATTTAGATTGATTGGTTTTGGAACGCCTGGAGCAGAATCGAATAATAATATTGTTACCTCTAAAAACTACCAACAGGGGGCTTTGTCCACAGAAAGTACGGGTGTATATACCTACGATTCAAGTACAAAATTCCCACTTACAGTGAGTGTTTCTGGGAAATCATACAGCCCAAATGTTATGGTTGGTACTTCAAAAACTACTTACAAATATTAAAAAAGCGGCTGTCAAATTGATTTTTGACAGCCTTCTTTCGTCGAAATTACAACCTCTTCAAAATCTCCTCCCCAATCGCATCCGTACCCAAAATCATATCTTTTGGCGTTTCTTTTGTAGCAATATCTCCTGTACGGAAACCTGCTTTCAAGACGGCATCAACGGCTGCAATGACTGCTTCTGATTCTGCTTTCATACCAAAAGAAATGTCTAATAACAAGGCTGCTGACAAGACTGATGCCATCGGATTGGCTAATCCTTTGCCTGCAATGTCATGTGCCGAACCGTGGATTGGCTCATATACACCCGTGCTGTCGCCCACCGATGCGGAGGCTAACATTCCCATCGAACCTGCAATTTGTGAGGCTTCATCTGTAAGAATATCTCCAAAAAGATTTCCTGTAACGACTACGTCAAACTGTTTTGGGTCTTTTATTAGCATCATGGCACATGAGTCCACGAACTGGTGTGTAACCTCAACTTCTGGATATTCTTTGGCAATTTCTTGAACGGTTTCTCTCCATAATCTACTGGATTCCAATACGTTAGCTTTATCAACCGACATCAATTTCTTTCCACGAGTCATGGCTGCATCGAAGGCTTTGCGAGCAATACGTTCTACTTCATATTTGCTGTAAATCATGGTGTCGTAAGCCGTATTTCCATCTTCGATTCTTTCTCTTTTTCCGAAATAAACGTCGCCCGTTAATTCACGGAAGAAAAGAATATCTGCTCCTTTCAAAATTTCTGGTTTGATAGAAGAGGCTTCTAACAATTCGTCAAATAATTTGATGGGACGAAGATTGGCATACAAACCCAATTCTTTACGCATTGCCAAAAGTCCTTGTTCTGGACGTACTTTGGCGTGTGGGTCGTTGTCGTATTTGGCATGACCAACCGCTCCGAAAAGGATAGCATCAGAAGCACGCATTTTTACCAAAGTTTCTTCTGGTAGTGGTGTGCCTGTGGCTTCGATGGCGACGTGACCGATGAGGGCTTCGTCATACGTGAAATCATGACCGAATTTTGCGGCGATTTTCTCTAAAACTTTTTTACCGACGGCAGTAACTTCTTGCCCAATTCCGTCTCCTGGGACTACTAATATGTGTTTTTTCATTATGATTGAGTTGTAGGACACAGAGTCTCTCAGAG
>JAAFJL010000235.1 GCA_013298865.1 Cytophagales bacterium
TGATGAGTTTCCATTCTGAACCAAATTTTGTGATAAATTTCTTTACTTGCTCTTCTGATTCTGAGGGTAACAAACTACAAGTGGCATAAACCATTTTACCGCCCCTTTTCAACATCTGAGAATATGTACTGAGGATTTCCCACTGAGTTTTTTGCACAGAATCCAAGAATTCTAAGCCCAATTTCCACTTCGCATCTGGGTTTCTACGCAACACACCCAAACCCGAACAGGGTACGTCTAAAAGCAATCTGTCTGCTGTAGCGTTCAGTCGTTTTATTGCCTTTGATGAATCTATCAGCTTGACTTCCAGGTTCATAACACCATTTCTTCTGGCTCTTTTCTGGAGTTCCTTTAATTTATAGTCCTCAACATCCATCGAAATTATCCTGCCCTTGTTCTGCATCATGGCTGCCAAATGTAGGGTTTTTCCGCCTGCACCTGCACAAGCATCAATCACACGATGCCCAGGTTGAACATCCAAAAAGTCTCCAATCAATTGTGAACCTGCGTCCTGAACTTCAAAAAAACCATTTTTGAAGCCGTCCTGTCCAAAGACATTTTGGCGTTTTTTCAAGATAATCGCAGTTGGCACTTCTGGAATTGTTTCGGTATTTTCTTCTCCGAAAATCTCCCGAACACCATCAACATTTGCCTTCAAAGTATTGACTCTCAGGGTTAAAGGAGCTTGATGATTGGATGCTTCCAATTCGGTATTCCAAAGTTGTCCTAATTCTTGTTCACCGATTTCATCCAACCAATCTGGAATAGACTGGGCGATTTTGCGAGTAAGTAATCCTTCTTGGTAGCGGTCAAAAATCAGTTTTGGATTTAGTTTTGAAAACTCATTCCACTCAGGTAACTCTGTGTCAAGTTCTAATTGCTGATGTGTCGGTTTCAAGATTTGCCAAGTACCAAAAATTTGCCAGTAATGGGCAGGTTTCATGGCTTCTTGGATATTAGCAGCGAACAAAAGCAAACGCCACCACCGCACGATTTCATAAGTATTTTCAGCAATAAAAGAACGGTCTCTCGCTCCCCACTGACGATTAGATTTCAATATATTCTCAATCACTCTGGAAGCCTGGCGGTCATGCTCGAAAATCTCTTGCAGGGCATCAACGATGGCTTCTACTAAACTTTTATGTAGTCTCATAAGGGGAAATTTGCCCAATAATTCAAAAATTATTGAGTTGTGAATTGATGATTATTTAGGAACGGTGAAACAATAACTTATAATTTTTATGCAACCCTTTTAAAGCTATTTTTATCTACTTTTTCATTAAATAGCGGTGCTATTCGCTTCAAAAGTAAATAAAACTATCATCAAAATAGTCAACCTAAAATTTTATAAGTTATTATTTCACCGTTCCTTAGTGCAATGATTTGTAATTACCTGAATATCAAATGGTTATTTTTTGAATTTGACGATTTTCAGTATTTTTTTTGTAAAAGACCTCGTGAGAGGTCAAACATGATTAGCCATACGTAAAACGTATGGAATTGAAATATGAGCGAATTCAACCCCGAATGGGGTTGAAGCAACAGATTAATACATTTTTCCCCGAGTTTCACTCAGGGCTAATCAAATTCAATCCTTTCAGGATTTCAAAAAAGAAATTGCTGAACTATTCTCAAATTTTCAAATTGAAGCTGTTTATTTGTTACAGCAGATATTTACTAATAATTTTACAAATATACGTAACTATTTTGGCAGTTAATGGGTAATATCCAGCTATCAGTTATTTCCTTATTTTGAAAAAAAACATAAAAAAATGAAAAAAATCATCCTTGTTTGTTCACTAATTATCAGTCAATTGGGTTTGAGTTTCGCACAAAACGTGACAACACCCGAAGAGCAAGAAAGTATTAAAACAGTCGTTTCTGACGAATCAGCCTATTTTTATAATCGAAATGCTGAGAAATGGGCAAGTTGCTATCGACAAACAGCGAGTACTTATTGGGCTTGTATCGAGAAAGACGGGACACTCCAAAAAGAAGGTTGGGATGCCATCGGACCATTCGTGATGGGTTATATCAAGGACAATCCCAAGCCCATAAAATGTAGTTTCAAAAGAGAAAATTACAATTTCAGGAAAGTAAACCCCACATACATTTGGCTAACTTTTGATCAAACCAGAATCACGGGTAAAACAAAAGATTTCTCGAAAGAAACCAGAATCATGGAATTGATTAAAGGCGAATGGAAAATTGTAAACATGACAGGTTTTTGGATGCCTTTGGAGGAAAAACCCAAGGAAATTTCCAAAGCAAAAATTGATACAGGCAAAATCATTAAAACTACCAAAGAAACTCCTGTGAAAGGAAAAGAAGTAAAAAAAGAGGAAACTGGGAAGGTGAAGAAAACGAAAGAGTAAATTTGAAATTGACAGATATTAACCACTATATATGCAAGTACCCCGTGACCTACTTTGGAAAGGAATTTTAGAAGATTTCTTTCCTGAATTTTTGCAGTATTTTATCCCAAATGCTGATGATACCTTTGATTTTACAAAAGAAATTCAGTTTTTAGATAAAGAGTTAGCACAGCTTTTTCCAGAGGCAAAGAACAAAAACCGCCGTGCAGATAAATTAGCAAAGGTTTTTTTGAAAGATGGAACAGAGACTTGGATATTAGCCCATGTCGAAATTCAAGGATATGTTGATGATGATTTTGCTTTACGAATGTTTCAATATTATTATCGAATCAAGGACAAACATAAAAAAACTGTCATCGCTTTTGCAGTATTGACCGATGACAACCCAAACTTCAGACCTACTGAATATGTGGAAGAGTTTTTAGGTACAAAAGTAACTTATCAGTATCAAGCATTAAAACTTTCTGATTACCAGCCCGAAGATTTCCAGAAAACAGATAACCTCTTTGCTTTTGCTTTAGAAGTAGCTTGGTATGGTCTAAAAGCCAATAAGCCCAAAGAAGGTGAATCACTTTATCAATTGAAAATGAATTTGTTTAGACGTATCCAGAAAAAAGGGTATAGTCCGAATGATTTTAGACAAGTCTTAAAGTTCATCAAAAATTATGTTTCTTTTGGAAATTCAGAAATGGTACTTAAATTTGAAGAAGAAATTAATAAACCAGTAAAAAGTATGGGTATCATAGAAACAGTTGAAACCTACTATAAACAGTATGGTTTGAGAGAGGGAAAAAAAGAAGGCAGGAAAATAGGCAGAAAAGAGGGAAAAATCGAAGGGAAAATCGAAGGGAAAATCGAAGGAAAAATCGAAGGAAAAAAAGAAGAACAGGCTAACACTGTTATAAAATTATTTTCTCGAAGTTTTGAAATCAATCAGATTGCTGATATTTTGGAAATGACAGAAAAAGATGTGCAAGAAATTCTTAAATCAAAATCATTAATTTAGATAAAATAAAAACCCCATTACAAAAAGTAATGGGGTTTTTATTTTAATTTTCTACAACTCTATAAAGCCTCCTAAACTACATCTATAAAAACCAAAGTTATGCTTCTACCAAACTTGCTTCCATCAAATCAGACAATTGTCTAACTGTCTGAATTTTATCTAATTCGTTATCTGGCAGCGTTATGCCATAAGTATTTTCCAAGAAAACTACCATTTCTAAAAACTCAAGCGAATTCATTCCCAAATCTGCATAAAAGCGATTTTGTGGAGCTATTAATCTCGGATTTATATAAAAATTCCGTGATAAAAAACGTGTCAGTGATGTTGTGTTAAATTTCATAGGTTGATTTTTTATGATTTATGACGATAATAATAATGTGAAAACGTGCAATATTTATTTTTAGTGCCTTATTTCCGTAAAAATTTACTTATTTTTCTTATTTGCTGAAAATATACTCAATTAGTATGCAAACCGAGTATAATTGTGTTATTTACTGATACGTTTTTTTGTAATTTTAGGTGTGGCAGCACCCAAACTATTTATTTACTTTTCTAAAACCGTAATCTTAGGAGGTAAAAGTTTGTACATCACTGGCGTAACTAAACGAGCCAATAATGTCGAACTTGTGATTCCGCCAATCAAAACAATTGCTAATGGCGAATACAAATCTGAATATTCTAATACCAAAGGAATCATTCCACCAATTGCAGTGAAAGAAGTTAATAAAATCGGAACAAATCGTACTTCCCCTGCTTCATGAATGGCTTCGTCGAGTTCCATACCTTCGGCTCGAAGCTGATTGGTAAAATCCACGAGTAGCAAAGAGTTCTTTATTTCTATACCAATTAAGGCTATAAAACCCACAATTGAAGTAAAGCCTAAAGTTTCTCCTGCAATTAATAATCCTACAATCGCTCCAACAATTCCTAATGGTATTACAGAAAGTACAATGAGCGTGGATTTGAAATTTCCGAATTCGAGAATTAAAATCGCAATCATACCAAAGACAGTTATCAGGATTACGACCCCTATTCCGCCCAAAGATTTTTCTGCGTTTTCTGCTTCTCCCGCAATTTTGTATGAAAAACCACTCGGAAATTTAAAATCTCCTAATTTCTTCGCAATTTCTTGATTCACTTTAACCGTGTTGAATCCTGATTTTAGAAAGGCGGTAATCGTTACGTATCGCTCTTTGTTAAAATGGCGGATTTGGGTTGGTGAAGTTTCAAATTTAATTTCAACCAATTGTTTCAAAGGAATGGCTGTTCCCAAAACATTGTTTACATATAAATTAGAAAAGACTTCATAACCTTGTTTAATATTAGTTCTCGGAATCGAAACATTGATATTATAGTCGTCCGTTTGACCTTCTTCTCTGAAAGTTCCGATATTCAGACCTGCTATACCAAGGCGTACAACTCGGTCAATATCAGAAACATTAACACCCAGAATCCCCGCTTTTTCTCGGTTAATAATTGTACGAAAATCTGTTGGTTGAACTTTCAGGGGGTTTTCTACGTAAATAGTTCCTGCTTGGTCTGCTAAGATTTTTTCAATTTGTCCAGCTACAACTCTTAGACTATCCAAATTATTTCCGAAAATCCTGTACGCCAATGGTGCTTCTAAAGGAGGACCTTGTTCAAAGTCTTTTACTTCGATTTTGGCGTTAGGGTAGTTCATGAATTTACCCCGCAATTGGTCGATAATATTCTTTTTTTCTTGGGTTTCCATATCTTCCAGAAGTACAAAAAGCTGTGCAGAATTTTCTGTTTCTGGTCCACCAATGATATTGTAGTAAATCCGTGGATTGCTTCGCCCAACATTGGCAGCGATGTTCTTAATTTCTGGAACTTTCTTTAGTTCAGTTTCTACAAAACGCACAACATTGTCGGTAGTATTGAGGTTCGTACCTACGGGTGTACTTACGTTCACGAGAAACATTGGTTTCTCAGAAGTTGGAAAAAGCGAAAACCCTAAAAATGATTTTGCAATAAATAGTACTCCAAAAAATACCCCCAATGCTGCCGTCAGCGTAGTTTTTGGATGTTTCAAACACCAAGTCATCAATCGCCCATAAGAGATAGAAATCAGGTGTTTCATGCCTCTCAGAATTGCATTACCTTCTGGATTTTCATGATTTTTCAATAAAACGCTCGACAAAAACGGTACAATCGTGAGGGCAACTATCATTGAAGCAAAGACCGTCACCGAAACCGCCATAGGTAAACTTCTAATGAATTTCCCTGCGGCTTCGGGCATATTTGCTACTGGCAAAAATGCAAAAATCAAGAGGATTGTACAACCTATAACTGCCATACTGATTTGATTGGTTGCATCAATCGCTGCTTGTTTACGAGGAATTCCTGAACGAATAAATCGTTCAATATTTTCTACAACAACAATAGAATCATCCACCAAAATACCTAAAGCGACAATCATTCCTACAATAGAAAGTTGATTGATGGTATAGCCGAGTGCGTATAAAAGTGTTAATCCGATGGCAAGTGAAAGCGGAATGGAAATCATCACGACCAAGCTCGCCCGTGAACCCAAAGGCAGTAACGTAATGAGAACCAATAAGATAGCGATACCAAAATCTTTGGCGAAACGAGTTAATCGCTTTTGGACAGATTCTGCTTGGTCGAAAACCCTGACTAAATCGACCGAGGGTGGTAGCGTCTTTTTGAATTCTTCTACCAATGGGTCTGTTTGTCCACGAACTTTAATGATATTTTGTCCGAACTTCTGGCAAGCTGTTACGAATACGCTTCGGTGTCCGTTCAAACGAGTTTTATGGGTTTCGTCTTCGTAGGCATATTTTACTTCGGCGATGTCTCTGAGTAATACGATTTTTGTTCCATTGGTAAAGACAATCGTGTTTCTGATTTCTTCAATATCTTTATAATTTCCAGAAGTTTTTACGTTGAATTTTTTGGTAGAAAGGTTTATTGAACCGCCTGGAATATTCACATTTTCAGACTGAATCGCCCCCAGGACTCGATTGAGAGGGATTTTGTCTTGAGCTAATTTGCTAAGATTAAGTTCTACGGAAATTTTACGTTTGGGAAAACCCCAAGATTTGATATTTTTGAGGGCAGGAACTTTTTCTAAACGATTCTCTAAATCATCAGCGTATTTTTCTAATTTGTTATAGGGTAAATTTTCCGAAACTAAAGCATATTGATAGATATTGATACCATCTGGCTGATAGCGTTCGATGCGTACATCTAAAACCTCAGCAGGTAAATCCTTGCGAACTGCATTCATTTCACGGACAACTTCCTGATATTTTTCTTCGGGGTCGGCACTGAAATTATAATCGACTTGAAAAATCACAGCACCATCCAAAATAGTACTACGAACACGGTTCATATTGTCCAATTCGTTGAGTCGCTTTTCAACAACATCCGCTACAAGTTGCTCTACATCTTTCGGAGAAGCCCCTGGATAGATAACAGTTACACCAAATTGGGGTGAGGTTAACTCAGGGTCTTCACCACGGGGCATATTCAACAAAGAATAAATGCCAATGGATAAAATACCCAAAAACACGACAAGCGTGAACTGATAATTTTTTACTGAGAATTCAGAAATTTTCATGATGATGTTTG
>JAAFJL010000237.1 GCA_013298865.1 Cytophagales bacterium
TTGGATTTGGCATAAATACCCATTTCCAAGTCGATAGCCAACTGCCGACAGCTACTCATCAACGTCTCATCATTTTCTGAATATATTTTCCCACAATGTCAAATTCTAAATTCACGGTATCGCCTACTTGTAGCGTGTGGAAAGTAGTATGTTCGTAGGTATAAGGAATAATGGCTACTCTAAATGAGTTTTCTACGGAATTAAAAACTGTCAAGCTAACTCCATTGATACAAACTGAACCTTTTTCTACCGTAATATTCTGACTATCAGATGAATACTCAAAATCATACAACCAAGAACCATCTTGTTCTGTGATTGCCTTTACGATTCCAGTTTGGTCAACATGACCTTGTACAATATGCCCATCGAACCTCCCAGAGGCAGGCATACACCGCTCCAAATTCACGATTGAATCAATTTTAAGTTTCCCGATATTCGTTTTTTGAAGCGTTTCATCAATCGCCGTTACAGCATAATTTTCTCCTGATATTTCAACAACTGTAAGACAAACTCCATTGTGCGAGAGGCTTTGGTCAACCTTCAATTCATGCGTAAATGGGCAAGACAAGCGGAACGTAATGTTTGTGCCTTCGTGTTGGATTTCTTTTACTTTTCCTAAACCTTCAATGATTCCTGTAAACATAGTTTTTGATTTGAGTAATGAATCTAAATATTCTTTTGTAAAATTAGGAAAGCAACTTGAAGGTTTATCATGTTGAGTTAATAACTTCGTGAAAAAATTAAAAAGATGTTCAAAAATAAATTTTTCCTCTTCACTTTTGGGATTGCTATTTTAGCAATGGTTGTCTCCATGATTATTGGGGCGGACTCAACACAATCTGAAGCACCAAAAGCAGAAGATACTGCCTATGCAACTGACATTAAAAACTTTAGGTCTGACAAAGACACTTCCATGAAAAACGCCAAGGATTCTCCAATAGAAGATAAGGCTAATTTTAAGGGACTATATTACTTTGAAATTGACCCAAAATTTAAAGTGATAGCTCTATTAGATAGATTCAAAACTGGACAGAAATTTACGGTGTCAATGTCAGGAGGAGAAACTGAAGAATATGAACCTTTTGGCAATGCAACTTTTGAAATTGATGGTCAGAAATGTGCCTTGAAACTCTTTAAATCTGAGAATAATTTGCTTTTTGTTCCCTTCAAAGATAAAACGAATGGAACAGAAACCTATGGTGGAGGGCGTTATTTAGACGTTGAAATGACCGCAATAAATGGTACAGAAATTGAATTAGATTTCAACAAATCGTATTTACCTTTTTGTGCTTATAATCATTCATTTACTTGCCCTGTTCCACCAGCAGAAAATACTTTGCAAATTGCGATAAAAGCAGGGGAGAAAACAAAATAACCAATTTGGAAATGTGCTAATTTGAAAATTTGTTCCTTAACACAATTTTCAAATTAACACATTTCCAAATTTTCAAATTCACTATTATGAACTTTAACGTTAAAGAAATTTTATCCGTTTCGCTTATTTTGTTTTCAGTAATTGATATTCTGGGAGCGATTCCTGTAATTATTGACCTCCGAAGAAAATCTGGCGATATTCATGCGGAACAGGCTACATTGGTGTCTGGAGGCATTATGATAGGTTTTTTATATGTCGGAAAATCAATTTTGAACCTCTTGGGGGTTGATGTCAACTCCTTTGCGATTGCTGGTGCAATTATTATTTTTCTGATTGGACTGGAAATGACTTTGGGGAGAAATATTTTCAAAAATGAGGAATCTTCAGGGGGAGGAGCCGCCCACTCTATTGTGCCACTTGCCTTCCCGATTATTGCTGGGGCAGGAACAATGACCACGATTTTATCGTTGAAATCTCAGTTTCATGAAGAAAATATTTTAGTAGGAATTTTACTAAATCTCATATTCATTTACTTGGTTTTACGCTCCTCGGAATGGATTGAAAAGAAATTAGGACAAGCAGGAGCAAACGTTCTCAGGAAAGTCTTTGGCGTAATACTTTTAGCCATTGCAATTAAAATTATTAAGTCGAGGTTTTAAGGAACGGTGAAACAATAACTTATAATTTTTATGCGACTCTTTTAAAGCTATTTTTACATACTTTTTCATAAAATAGCGGTGCTATTCGCTTCAAAAGTAAATAAAACTATCATCAAAATAGCAACCCTAAAATTTTATAAGTTATTATTTCACCGTTCCTAAGTCAAAAATCAAGCATGACAGCATTAAAGAAAGTTATCAACACAGTACAATTATGGGCAATAGCGGTTGGCTTGGTGATTTCTGGTGAATATTTTGGCTGGAATTACGGCTGGGCGGTGTCTGGTACAATTGGCTTTTTGTATTCTACACTTTTGGTAACTGTTATGTATGTTACATTCATCTTTTCTTACACAGAACTCACAACGTCTATCCCCAACGCAGGCGGAGCTTTTGATTATGCCAAAAGAGCCTTCGGCGACCTCGGCGGATTCATTGCTGGGTACGCAACTTTAGTAGATTTTTTGTTAGCTCCACCTGCGATTGCTTACGCATTGGGTAGTTACGCAAATTTTCTAAATCCTGATATTCCAGTGATTCCAACGGCATTGTCGATGTACGTAATTTTTATTGGAATCAACATTTTAGGTATCAAAGAATCAGCTAATTTTTCGCTGGTAATGACCATCCTTTCTGTGGCTGAATTAATCGTTTTTATCGTCATCATTTTTCCTTATTTCAAAACAGAAAACTTTATCGCCAATAATCCTCCGAGTGTAGATGCCCAAGGAATTTTTGCTGGCATTCCTTTCGCTATCTGGTTTTTTGTAGCCATTGAAGGCGTAGCAATGGTAGCCGAAGAAGTAAAAAATCTACAAAAAACCATCCCCAGAGGCTATATTCTAAGTATTTTAACATTGGTTGTATTGGCACTTAGTGTCATGATTCTAACAGGAGGTATTGGCGACTGGCGACAACTCAGCAACATGGATAGACCATTACCAGAAGCACTTTCGATGGTTTTAGGGCAAAATAGTCAATGGTCAAAACTTTTTGCGAGCCTCGGATTATTTGGATTAATTGCCTCATTTCATTGCAATACCATCAGTTATTCTCGCCAGATTTACGCCCTTGCCCGTGAAGGTTTCTTACCCCGTTTCCTTGCTCAACTCAGTCCTCGTTTCCAAACTCCACATTGGGCATTAATTGTAGGAGGATTAGTAGGATTCGGAGCAATCTCTACAATCACCTCTGATAAAATAATCACACTTTCTTGCCTCGGAGCAGTAACCATGTACGCCATCAGTATGGTTAGTTTATTTGTTTTGAGAAAAAAAGAACCTGCATTAGACAGACCATTCATCGCTCCGTTTTATCCAATTTTTCCGTTAATCGCACTTATTATTTCAGTAATTTGTATGTTAGCGATTGGCTATTATTACACCAAACTGAGCATCATCTTTTTTGGAGGAATGATAATTTGTACCATACTTTTTACCTTAATTTTCAAGAAAAAAGTGTAAATTATCGTGAACATAATATCAGATTATCAGCAAAAATCGACCATTCTTCATTTATCCTTTGCCAAATACAATAATTTTCCTCACATTCGTTTGAGTATTGTTATGCTACCCAAACATCACCATAGAAATGCCCATTTTAGATAACATAAAATCGTTTTTTTCTCGAAAAAAAGCTCAATCAGAGATTGTTGAAGTCATTTCTGAGGAAGTACAACCACACGATTCCATCGAAAATAATGATCTCAAACTCACGGAGGACAGTAGTTTCATGGAAGTAGTAGGTTCAAATCAGCCTGATTGGCTCATGAATGAAGATATTCTCAGGGACGAAGGCGTAATTTTTGGACTATCCAATTCAGACCCCGAAGAAAAACGGCTCATAATTCGTTCCTATTTTGCTCAGAAAACTGCTGATACCGATAAGTTTATTGAGCAAGAAGAAGAGAAAATCGGAGAACTCAATTATTGGATTAATGAAAATGAGAGTTTTATTAAAGATTTTGAGGGAAAAATTCATCATCTCAAAAATCAAGAATTCACTCAGCAACATCATTTGCCCCGTACCATTGTAGGTACGTTACTCGCTTTTGGCATTGCGATTGGAAATTATTTCTTGATTGAAGAATCTCTGCGTGGGCAATTTGAACAAAGTCGTTTAATTGCGATGGGAGTGTTTTTTATGGGAATGTTTAGTTTGTTTGGGCGAGTTTCTTTGCTGCACGACGAAGAAAAACAAACCACTTGGCGTAAAATTTTAGAAGAATTCGGAATGCCTTTGGCTTCTGCTTTTTTTGTTTTTGCTCAGTCTTATCAGAATCTCCCTTTGTTAAAATCTTTGTCGCTTTTTGCTTTCATTTTCTTTCTATTTCTTTTCGCAGGGAAACTCCTTTTGGGCAATCTGACTGTGTTGAAAGATGACCTCAGTGTTTTCCAAAAAAGAAATCAATTGCAGAAAGATAAAGTCAAAAAAGTAGAAGATTGGGAAGCTCAGATTGAAAAATTAGAAGCTGAGATAGAAACGCATCGTGCTGAAAAACAGGACATTATGCCAAAATTAACAAAACTTTCTGCCCATAGAGCAAAGATAAATGCTCACCGAGATATGCTCATTAAAATATTTGAAAGCGAGTATAATTTGGCAAAAAACTACCAACATAAATTGACTAAAAACTCGTAAAAATATACAATGGAATCATCACACACAGATAATTACGATTTTCAGCATGGCTATAATAATGGCTTGGAAAATGTGACGAAAGATACCTACGAAGGTTATCTTTCGAGCCAAGTACATTATGAATGGCAAACCCGACAAATTGAAGATAAACAAAAAGAATTAGGTGTTTTAGAAGAAACCATCAGCAAGGCTAAAAGTAGCTACAAAGAGGTTTTTGATAAACTTCAAGAAAGCCTTTTGAACATTAGTTTGGTAGGGAAAAACAAAGAACGCACAGAAACACAAGTATCTGATAATGAGGCAGAATTGGGTATTTTATCTGAAAGAAGAGAGAAATCAACCCATAAAAACTCATTATTGGCAGGCTTTGTTTACCTAATTTCTGGAGTCGCTTTTGTTTGTGGAGATTTGATTATTTCTCATGAAATCGTTGCGTATGCCCTCAATATTCGGAATAACGTTGAGGCTTGGGTTTTTGCTGTTGGACTTGCCTTAGTTTCTGTTTTGTTGAAACCAGCCTACGAACGTTTGATTGAAAGCCCATATTCTGAAAATCAATCGCAGCAGCGTTCCAATAAAGTTTATGCTTGGTTTAAAGGTACAATGGTGGTTTTTGCCACAATAACTTTGTTCATCTTAGGTTGGTTTCGCTACGAAGCCTACAAGACGGATAAATTGAAAGAAGGCATCAACAAATCTATCAAAAATATTCAGACTCAGGCAATCGACCCATTGAATCCTTCTGCACCTTTGACGGTTCAAGTTCAAGCACAAATTCAAGAAAAACTCAAGGCTTACGATGCCCTCAACCTGGATTTGGTCAATAGCGTTTGGGCATTAGCGTCTTTTGTACTTTCTGGAATATTGTTTGCCTTTGCTGGAGCAATTTGCCTTGGAATTGCCTTTCCAGTTTTACAATGTTATTGGTATCGTTGGGTGCAGATTGACCCCAAAATTAGCCGTTTGAAAAAAGCCAAAAGAAAGCTAAATGTTTCCCTTTCTGAATTGGAGAAAAATATGGCAGAAGCCATCGTACAGAAAAATATTTATGAAAATGACATTGTTTTACTGCCTAAAATCGAAACTTTAGAGCAACAACAATCAACACTTTTGAAGGATATTGAGGAATTAAAAGAAGAAACCCGTCTTTCTGAAACCAATGCCAGAATCTCGGCTTATAACGATGGACACGCCAAAGGTGGAATGGTAAGAGATGCTATCTCGGACGATGAAGCCATGCAGTTTGTGAGAGATAACTATTTCACAACCAGTAGTTTAGCTAACAAAGCAAAAACATCAACAGGAGGCAATGTAGCGGGTTTTGGCAGAAATAAACCAACACTCAGACCGTATCAGCAATTAAGAAAAATGATTTCTGATGATTTTAATGGTGAGGAAAGTTAGTTTTTTAGGTCGTAGGCTTTTTTAGGTCGTAGGTATGAGGTAGTAGGTATTAAGTTGTCCCGTCCTGACACAGATTATTTTATACCTACGACCTTATACCTATGATCTCATACCTACTACCTAAAAACCCCTCTTAAAAAAAATCATTTAATTGCTTAAATATCAGGGAGTTTTATTAAATTGCAGTATAAAAATAAACCTCCTCAACCAAATGTATTCATCAAAAAAAATAGTTTGCCTCATTTTACTAATTATTAGTGTTAATTCTGCGTCGAGTTTTGGCTTTGGACTTGTTGAACCTTCTCATGTTTCCACGAAAACTCACCAGAAAAAAGATTCCCATAATTCTCAAAATGGACAGAAAACTCATCATGTTTACTCGCAAAATAGTAAATTAGATGAGAAAGAAGACGAAGAATCTGTCAATAAAAAAACGACTTCCATTGCAACATTAATTGCCGGATTTGTACAATCAATTGGCGATTTTTGTGCAAAAGCAATCATTTCGTTAATTCATTCATTGGTAAGATAATATCAGTAGATTCATAGATTTTTTTGAAGCCGAGGCAATGTCTCGGCTTTTTTATTGGGCAATTTTAAGATACTTATTTTTTGGTAAATACTTCTTCATATTTTTTTGTATCTTCATTTTTTTATACCGACACTTTTATTATTTTGAATATTTTAAATATATCAGGGATTGTTAATTCATTCTTAATCAGATACTTATATAGTCTTTTTCCATGAGTAAAAAGATTTAAAGTATCTTTTTGAACT
>JAAFJL010000238.1 GCA_013298865.1 Cytophagales bacterium
TACAGAAAATAAAAGTGGAGGAAAAGATTTTGTGAAAGGAATAATTCATTGTATTCTCTCGATGTCACATCCGATGGCTTGAATGTACGGAATCTGTGGTTTTTGATTTTTTAAAATTGCTTCTAAGGCATTCACTAAATAAAATTCGCTTGCTTGGCTTCTACTTTTTCCTAAATCATAGTATTTATTATCAATCATTCCTTGATATAGAATTTCTTGGTTTTTACCTAAAACAAATACTTCTGGCGTGGCAGTAGCATCTAATAATTTTGTGATATGATGAAATTTATCAATTACAAAAGGTATGGTTAGGTTGTATTTTTCTCCAAAAACTTTTAAATCGTCTTCATGTACATTGGCAGTAGGAAATATTCCAAAAAATGAAACATTTGATTGCTGAAATTTAGCAGAAAGCTCTTGCAAATAACTTGTATATCGTTGACTTATAGGGCATTCTGTATCTAAAAATATAAAAACTTGGACATTTTGTCCAGAAATATATTGCTTGCCTTTAATATCTCTGAATTTAAAATTTTCTACTTTTTTAGCAGAAATAATCTTTATGGAATCTGGCAATGCGATACCATTCCCCCAAGAAAATTGAGAGAAAGAAGTTATCAAGAAAATTATTGTTGGTAATATTGCTCTCAATCTTTAAATTTCTATTTTTAAAAGTAAAATGCAAACATACTTCTCTCCTATCTACGACCTCATACCTAAAAACTCACTCCGTCATCATTTTCAATAATTTTTCAACTTCTTTAATTCTATCGTCATCGCCTACTTTTTCATAAGCCAACATCAGATTTCTGAGAACTCTTCTGATAATATCAATATGCTGGCAAGGCTGATAGAAAATATCATTTGTTGAAAGATTGAGTTGAGAAATATAATTGTCAATATCTATCTTGCTGAAAACCAGACCTTTATTAAAAACATTAATATAAAACTGAGTAGTATCATTCTTGAAAGTAAGAATAAACAAATTGGGCAAATTAACTCCGTACAAGGGCAAATTCAATTTTTGTCCAATCAGCATATAAATCACACAGAGTGAAATTGGATTCCCTTTTTTAGTTTCTAAAACAACATTCAGCATAGAATTTGACGCTGAATGAAAATGTTTTGTATTTGAGCCAAATCGTAATTTACCAAAAATAACAGAGTTCAAGGTCTTGATTTGGTCCATTGGGTGCATATTGTCCCTAATTTCAAGCCAAACTTCGTAATAAATTTGCTCCAATTCCTGACGCATTTTATCGAGCGAAAGTTCTGGGTATAAATACGTTGATATAGCCCACATTCCTCTTAGCAAATCATCTTCAAAGTTATTTTTCCAGTCTTGAAGACGTTCAACAACAGATGTGTATTGAAGATCATGAATCAAATCTTCAATCTTTTTCTGACTAAATGGGCTTAAAGACGATTCTTCCCAACGGTCTTCTAAATAAGGAATTACGGAATTCCCTAATGACCTAATTTGATTTTCTACAATATCGGCTACCTCCACATCGTCGTCGTCTAATAACGAAATCAGGGCTTTAATTTCTGTATTTTTCATTTGTGGTACGAGATTCTGTAAGTAATTGATGTCATTAAGATTACTGCTTTATAAATTTACAATTTTAAGATTAAAACGTCAACTCTTAGACGCTTATTTAAAATCTCAGAAGATAATTTTTTCTAAGAATCCTTTGTTGTATTTTTGTATTCTTTGAGATTTCCAATAAAAAATACTTATCAATTTCAACATTAACTTGTCTAAATAACCCCGAGACACAACACAAAAGACTCCCCTCTGGGGTTGGGGGCTTTTTTCTATGAATATTTTAGTTACTGGCGGGGCAGGATTTATTGGTTCGCATAGCGTAGTTGAGCTTCAAAAAGTAGGGTTTACTTCTATCATTTTAGATAATTTTTCTAATTCAGACATTAAGGTTCTGGATGGTCTGGAAAAAATCATGGGAGAAAAAGTAAAATACTACCAAGCAAATATTAACGACGCTTCCGTTTGGGATAAAATTTTTACTGAACAAAAAATTGATGGAATTATCCATTTTGCAGCCAATAAGGCTGTTGGAGAATCAGTTGAAAAGCCCCTCAAATACTACCGCAATAATGTTGCCGCTACTGTTTTGATGATTGAAAAAATGATTGAACATGGTGTAAATAACTTAGTTTTTTCATCTTCATGCACAGTTTACGGTCAGCCAGAGGCTTTACCCGTCACTGAAGATTCTCCTGTTCAGCCTGCAACATCTCCTTATGGAAATTCTAAACAAATTTGCGAAGAAATTATCAGAGATACCGTTCAGAGTACCAATGACTTACACGCAATTTCACTAAGATATTTCAATCCGATTGGAGCTCATGAAAGTTGTTTGATTGGTGAATTACCTTTGGGAACTCCCGCCAATCTTGTGCCTTTCTTAACGCAATCTGTGGCTGGTATTCGTGGACAATTATCGGTTTATGGCAATGATTATGATACCCCAGACGGCACAGCAGTTCGTGATTATATTCATGTGGTCGATTTAGCAAAAGCCCACGTCTCAGCATTAAACTTGCTTCTGAAACAACCAGAAGGGCGTTATTATGATTTCTTCAATATCGGAACGGGCAAAGGCAGTTCGGTTTTAGAAGTAATTACCGCATTTGAAGAAGCCACAGGTTTGAAGGTAGATTATGCCATTAAACCAAGACGTGAAGGTGATGTAGTGGCAGTGTATGCAGATTGCACAAAATCAAAACAAATATTAGGCTGGCAAACCGAAAAGACCCTCAAAGATGCTTTGGGCGATGCTTGGAATTGGCAGGAAACAATAGCCCCCTAACCCCCGAAGGGGCGAACTTAGAGTACCAAGATTAATTAATGAAAATAACGTCAAAATATTCGTCCTCAATTCCCCCTCTGGGGGTTAGGGGGCTATTAATCCATGAAAAAAATACTAATCACAGGTGGAGCGGGATTTATTGGCTCACACGTTGTACGACTTTTTGTTACGAAATACCCTCAATATCAGATAGTTAATCTTGATAAATTGACTTATGCAGGAAATTTAGCTAACCTTACCGATATTGAAAATGCACCCAATTATACCTTTGTCAAAGGTGATATTGTGGATGCAGATTTTATCAATAACCTTTTCACCGAACATCAATTTGATGGCGTTGTTCATTTGGCGGCGGAGTCGCACGTGGATAGGTCAATTTCTGACCCGATGGCATTTGTAATGACCAACGTTATTGGAACGTGTAACCTCTTGAATGCTGCCAAAATGATTTGGAAAGACAAGATGGAAGGCAAGCGTTTTTATCACGTTTCGACGGATGAAGTTTACGGAGAATTGCATAATCCAGAAGAATTTTTCTTGGAAACTACGCCTTACGACCCACGTTCGCCATACTCAGCTTCAAAGGCTTCTTCTGACCATTTTGTGCGTGCTTATGGAAGTACGTATAAATTACCAGTAGTGATTACGAACTGTTCAAACAATTACGGACCAAATCATTTTCCTGAAAAATTATTACCACTAATTATTCATAACATCTTGAACAACAAACCTTTACCAGTTTATGGAAAAGGAGAAAACGTAAGAGATTGGTTGTTCGTAGTAGATCATGCAAGAGCTATTGATACCGTTTTTCACGATGGCAAAATTGGAGAAACATATAATATTGGCGGTTTTAATGAGTGGAAAAATATTGATATTGTCATGTTAGTTTGCAAGACGATGGATGCAAAGTTAGGTCGTCCAGAAGGTACTTCCGAAAAACTCATCACGTACGTAACCGACCGTGCAGGGCATGACCTCCGCTATGCGATTGATGCCACAAAAATTATGAATGAATTAGGTTGGAAGCCCTCTTTACAATTTGAAGAAGGCTTAGAAAAAACCGTGGATTGGTTCTTGAATAATCAGGAATGGTTAGATAATGTAACTTCGGGGAATTATCAAAAATACTACGAAGGAATGTACGCAAATAGATAAAATTTCGATGTTCGATTTTTGTTGTTTGATGTTAGAAAAATGTCATTGTCTAACATCGAACAACGAAAACCGAGCATCGAAAACCAAACATCAATCATCGAAAAACACATGAATATATTAGTTTTAGGCGGAATTGGTCAATTGGGTCAATGTATTAGTAAAGTAGCCACAGAAAGGGGCATTACTTCTATTTCTTATGCTGATGAATTTGTGGGTAATATTTTGGATATGAAGGTGTTAGAAGACCTTTTTGTTCAAGAAAAACCTCAATACGTTATCAATTGTGCGGCTTATACTGCCGTTGATAAAGCGGAAGATGAAGTTGATTTGTCTCGAAAAATCAATCGTAATGGTGCTGAGAATATTGCCAAATTATGTGCAAAATTTGATGCTACGATGCTTCAAGTTTCTACCGATTTTATTTTTGAAGGTAATGTCCCAGCATTATTGACTGAAACTGACCCAGCCGTACCTATCAGTGTATATGGTTTGACAAAATTGGAAGGTGAAAAAGCCGTAGAAGCCATTTTGGAGAAACATTACATCGTCAGAACAGCTTGGTTATATTCTGAATTTGCGAGTAATTTTATGAAGACCATGTTACGCTTAGGTTCAGAACGTGATTCGTTGGGTGTGATAGCCGACCAAGTGGGTACGCCTACGTATGGGGTTGATTTGGCAGGAGCTTTGTTGGATATTATTGCCTCTGATAAAAAAGCCTACGGAATTTATCATTACAGTAACGAAGGAGCTATTTCTTGGTACGATTTTGCCCAAGCCATTTTTGAATTGGGTAATGTAGATGTTATCGTAAATCCCTTAAAAACAAGTGAATACCCAACCAAAGCTACTCGTCCAGCTTTTTCAGTGATGGATAAAACCAAAATCAAAACCACCTTCGGAATCAAAGTTCCGTATTGGCGAGATAGTTTGAAAGTGGCATTGAGTTGTTTATAGGGACACAGAGTTTCGCAAAGTTATCACAGAGTTACACCAAGTTTTTTTTATTGCTGTAACATATATTTTTGAAGATAATCGTGAGTGAACAGAAATCACAACTCACTAAATCAGCAATCACAAATTAAAAAATGAAAGGAATCATACTTGCAGGTGGCTCAGGCACACGCCTTCACCCATTGACTTTGGCAGTTAGTAAGCAACTAATGCCCGTTTACGACAAACCGATGATTTATTATCCTTTGTCGATTTTGATGCTTTCGGGTATCAAAGAAATTTTGATTATCTCGACTCCACATGATTTACCACATTTCAAAAAACTCTTAGGAGATGGTTCTCAGGTGGGTTGTCAGTTTTCGTATGCTGAACAACCTTTGCCAAACGGACTTGCACAGGCATTTGTGATTGGCGAAGAATTTATTGGTAATGATAAAGTTGCCTTAGTGTTAGGCGATAACATTTTCTACGGAAGTGGTTTGAGTAAATTACTCCAAGCCAACAACGACCCAGAAGGTGGCGTAGTCTATGCCTACCAAGTGCAAGACCCTGAGCGTTACGGAGTTGTGGAATTTGATAAAGATTTCAACGTACTTTCTATTGAAGAAAAACCCAATGAACCTAAGTCAAATTATGCTGTTCCAGGCTTATATTTTTACGATAATTCTGTGGTAGAAATTGCCAAAAATATTGCTCCTTCGCCCCGTGGAGAATACGAAATCACGGACGTAAACAAGGAATATTTGAAACAAGGCAGGCTAAAAGTAGGCGTTCTGAACCGTGGAACAGCTTGGTTAGACACAGGTACATTTGCCTCTCTGATGCAGGCAGGGCAGTTTGTGCAAGTAATTGAAGAAAGACAAGGCTTGAAAGTTGGTTGTATCGAAGAAGTTGCCTACCGCATGGGTTTCATTGATGCAGACCAACTAAAAACTATAGCCGAACCGCTTGTGAAGAGTGGGTATGGGCAGTATTTGTTGAATTTGTTGAGGTAGAATCTGATTTAAATTACTAAAAACTATGACAATTGATATTCACGAGAGTAATTTTAGCTCAGATATTGAAAAAACTTTAAGGCTTACCACAGCTGGTGCAAGTAAAGAATCATTAACTTTTTCTATTCGAGAAAATAAGGATATGGAAGAGAATGAAACAAATATTGTTTTACAAAAAGCCGAAGCATTATTAGTTGCAGAAACAATCCGTATATATTTTGAAAACACGACAAACAGTTAAATATGAAAAAAAAACATCCGCTTGAAATCAGCATCAAAAAGCCAATTTCAAGCGGATGTTTTCTTTTTTCATACCCCTCTATTCTGAGTTTTTTCACGAAATAAACGAAAATATCCCAAATGATTTTCAAAGAAAAAGTTGTGGTAGAATCAATTGATGAAGCTAATATTCGTGTGAAAACGCTTACTGGAAAGATTGGAATCATAGATTCGAGTAAAGTCTCAAAATCTGTTTGTGTGGGTAATATTTTGAGGCATTGCGAACATGGATTTTATGATATTGTTAATGAAGATGTTAATTTCTTATCCTAAGGTTTTCAAAAAAGCTCTGTTATTTCTCCCAATTCAGGAATTCAAAAAGTTGACTCTCTCTCATTGAAGGTAATTATTCGGGACAATATTTCCACAACAATTGATTAAATTGCAGAAAAAATCATAAAAATGAATCCTAAAAAAATATTATTATTCTCGGCGATATTCCTAATTATTGCCTGCTCAAAAAAAGTAGCTGAAGTTGCACCAATTCCTGTGGCACAACCAATTTTCGTAGAAGTAGAAGATACAACTCCGCCCAAAGGAGTAGCTGATTATGGACAATTGAGTGTCTCTGGAAATAAAATATTAGATAAAAATGGTAAACCTGTACAACTAAGAGGTATGTCCT
>JAAFJL010000239.1 GCA_013298865.1 Cytophagales bacterium
AAGATTTACCTCTCTCGAAAGTTGCTGATGGATTGCCTTCCCACAAGTGAGAATAAAGGATTTTTTCAGTTAAGGTAAGCGGTCTGCCGACTAATTTACGAGCTGCCTCAATGCGAGAGGGCATTTTTTCGTAAACCGCCTTAATCATTTCTAAGTCAAAAGCCATGATATATTTTTTGTTTATTTTCTATTTTGAGGTAGATAGCAAAGTGATAAGCTATGAAGTTTTCGTTCTACATACATTATACGTAATACTTTTACCTATTTGATTGCAAAAATAGTAATGAAAAAGGAATTTAGTAGAAATATATTGCTAAATAAAAAACGTTATGGAAAATCTTGGAAGGATTCAAAATTTTCATTTTCTATCAATTAAGATATTGCTAAATCTGTCTGTATAGCTCGTGTATTTTCAAGTAAAAAATTCATAAATCACTGAATGTTAATGTTGAAATATGAATATACGTATTTTAAAAAGCACTATTTTGTAAACTTTCTTTTTCATAATTCAAGTCTTTGCTTTGAATAGGGGAGTTGCCGAGAAAGGTTCTTAAATTTGCAAAAAAATAATCATCAATGAAAAAAATCACTTCGTATAGAGCATTATTTGGTGCAACAAAAACAACCAACCTTGCTGAGTTAAAAACCACTTACAGAAATTTGATTAAAGAGTGGCATCCCGACAAAATCCAAGATGATGATGCACGCAGAGAAGAAGCCGAGATAAAAAGTAAGGTTATCATTGAGGCATACCATTTATTGGTGAGTATTTCTCCAGAGACTCACGCTGCTAACGCCGAGGAATATAATCGCATAACATCAACATTGCCGATTGAAGATTTTGATTATAAAGACGAAAAACTAAAAATTGTTTTTCAAGATAATATAGTTTATGAATACTTTGGAGTACCCAAAAATACTTACGTTAAATTGGTAAATGCCCCATCATTAGCAAGATTCGCTAAAAGACATATTTACAACTCTTTTACGTTCCGCAATGTGAGTAAGTAATTTTTAGAGAACAAAAAACGCTACTGAATTCAATTCAGTAGCGTTTTTTTGAATGGGTATTTGAATCTAAGATTTTAATAATAATACCGTTATGTAATCAACAGAAAACTGTTTATTGTATGATTACTTATATTCGATAAAACGAATATTATCAATATTCAATTCTTGTGCAGTGTCTTTATAATTATCAAAACCTACTGTAATTCTAACAATTTTCTTTCCATCTATTTTGTTACCTTTTTGGGTACCATACCAAAAATTCAAATCGGATAGTTTAAACGTTACTGCTTGCCAGTTGTCCCAATCACACTTGATGGTTTTAACCCAGTTGCCACCGTTACTATCTAAAATCCCGACGAATAGCCCTGTACTTTTTTTGCCATTACTATTTACATCCAAACGAATCGCAGTGTTTTCAGTTGTTACTTTGCTGATGTCGTAAACAATTTTATCATCGTGTGATGCCCCGACGTAACCATTCTTATTAGTACCTTTTGCATTTGTCATTTTCATGAATTTTCCAGATTTTGGAGCTGGGTCAGCCGCCACTGTCACAAAAGGTCCATCAACATCACCATAAGTGTACCAGTATGATTTATCCGAAGAACCACCACCATCAAAATCTGCAATCATGTGGAAAACATTTTCATTAGCGATTGTAGCTTTACTAATTGATTCTCCACCACCAATATTTGTATTGCCTGTCGTTACAGTAACAACTCCTCCATTGCCAGCAGGCATTTTTATTACAATTTTTCCTTTTTCGAGACTAACTATTTCTGCCTTGGCTTCACCTATTTTTACAATTATGTCCGATGAATAGCCTTTGCCAGTGAAATTCAATCCTGTAATAGTAATTAATTCGCCAGGGGAACTTGCCAAGGGCTGAACATCCAGAATACTTGGTGCTGGTTGAAGAACCTTAAAATCAATCTGACTCTGTGTAACTTCACCTCCAGTATTCGTGAGTGTAATTTTTTGCAAACCAAATACTGCAGCTTCGGGTACTCTCAGCATGAAAACGTCATCCGTGTTATATACTGGATTGAATGCAGCAGTCACATTCCCAAAAGTAACCTTCTGAATGTTAGATAAATTAGTACCCTTGATAGTCAGTAGCGTACCCAGACCTGCTTCCTTAGGGAAAATTTCCAGTCCTGATGGCGTAATAGATTTTTCTGTGTCTTTGCAACTATTCAACAATGAAACCATGCCCATTGCCAGAAAAGTGAATACATATAACTTTATTTTTTTCATTTTAACAGAAATATTTTAGACCAAGTATTCAAAGAAAATTAAATCTTTGAATACTTAATGAAATTGAATTATTTGAAAACATAAGGTACTGGTTCTTCCAACAATTTTGGACTACGGTCAGATTCCGTTAAAGGAATTGGCATCAAAAAATCCTTTTCTGTTGGAGTCAGCTTACGACTTGCTGGCGGACTGGTAAAATCATAATAATTACCTCTTTCTTGGTTACTTATTATTTTTATTGCCTTTGCTCTATCCATACGACATAGGTCATACCAATATTCTGATTCACCAGCCAATTCAATACGTCTTTCTTGAATAATATCATCAGAAGTAATTGCCAAACGTGGAGCTAAACCAGCTCTACTTCTTACTTTGTTAAAATATTCAACTGCTTTTCCATCTGAGGTATTTGCTGCACCAGCCATTATAGCTTCTGACGCAATCAAATAAACTTCCGCAAAACGCAAGATATTTGTATTAAGATTCGTCTTCATAAAGAATACATCTCCATCAGTTCCACCATTTGCTGGCGGTGAACCAACGATATATTTTCTCCAATTAGCTTTTGAGTCAGAAATCTTTTTAGTCGAAGGGTAAGTATATCCTTTTGGATTAGATTTAGAAACTAATTCAGGGTAATAATCTCCTGAAGTCATAATGGTTGGTTTCTTACGTTTGTCTCCTTTTTCATAAACACTCACTAAGTCGATACTTGGTGTAATTGAACCCCAGCCGTCACCAGTTTCTGTAATACCTTCGCCGTAGGGTGCTAAATACGCTTGCATTGTATTTTGAGTTCCCCAAGTATCTGGATTTGCTTTCCATTGCAAAGCAAAAACTGATTCAGCGTTGTTATTTTTTAAAGATTTGAAACAATCTGCATAGTCTGCCATTAGACTAAATTGTCCAGAATTGATTACTTCTTCTGCTTTCTTACGTGCATTTACGTAATCTTTTTGATACAAATAAACCTTTGCCAATAATGCTTTGGCAGTCCAGATACTTACACGACCATCAACACTTTTGTTTTGTTGGCAGTTGAGTTCAGCATATTGTAAATCACGTACAATAAATTTATAAACATCTTCTGCTTTATTGCGGTTGATATTTGCATCTGTATTTGCCAAAGTTTGTGAGTCTTCAATGATTGGTACTCCGCCCCACAAACGGACCAAGTAAAAATAGGCAACCGCACGCATGAAACGAGCTTCACCAACTGCGGCATTAACATCTTCTTTAGCTACACTCGCAGAAACCCGTGAAGGCATAATGTTAATTACTGCGTTTGACATACCAACAACTTTAAATAATGAACCCCATGCTTCTCCAACACGTGGATTTGATGCCTGAACACTAAAGTTGATAAATGGCTGATATTGTCCATCATAAGTATGAATGTTTCCACCCAAACCGTCACCTAAGCAAGCAAATGCTTTATCATTAAAATTGAACCACGGAAAACCATATAATGTCGAAGTGGATGCAAGCACTTGTTCACGATTTTGATAAAAATTATCAATCGTGATTTGGTGCTGTGGAGTTTGATCCAAAAATGTTTCTTTACAACTTGTTGCTGTAAGCCCCAAGCATAACAAAACGGTATATTTCAATAATGTCTTTTTCATTTTCGTAATAATTATTGTTTATTAAAATTCTACATTAAGACCCAAAGTATAAGTACGTGGAGTCGGATAGTGTCCGTTATCAACATTCGATAATCTTGAGTTTTGATTATAAGAACCTAATTCTGGATCATACCCTGTGTATTTGGTAAAAGTATAAGCATTTTGTAAACTGCCATAGACTTTCAAACGTTTGATAAATACTTTATCCAAAAGTCCAGATGGAAGTGTATATCCGAATGAAATATTTTGTACTCTCACATAAGAACCATCTTCAATGAAACGGTCAGAAGTTCTACGGTTGTCGTTAGGGTCTCCCAAAATGAATCTTGGTAAAGTTCCAGTAGTATTATCTGGTCTCCAACGGTCATTAACTGTTTTCAACTGATTCGGAAATAAATCTGAAACTCCTTCTGTTCTAATTCGGGTAAAGTTAAAGATTTTTGCTCCTTGTGAACCTTGCAAGAAAACTGAGAAATCGAAGTTTTTGTAACTGAAGTTGTTGGTAAAGCCAAAAGTGAAATCTGGATGAGGACTTCCAATATAAACACGGTCTTTTCCATCTACTATTCCATCACCATTTGTATCATTAAAGATAATATCACCAGGGTAAGTGCCTGACCAATAGTCAATTTTACCTTCTTTCGTTTGTTTTGGACTTGATTTTATTTGGTCTATACTTTGGAAAATCCCATTTGTCGTAAATCCATAAAACATTCCAATCGGTGAACCAACAGCAGTTTTAGTAACATTGTCGTACCACTGAATTTTCTCATAGAAAGCATCATTTTCACTTACTAAAGCATTCACCTTGTTCTTATAATGAGAGAAAACTAAACTCGTATTCCACTTGAAACCCTTTGTTTCAATATTTGTTGTATTCAATGAAATATCAATTCCAGTATTTTGCATTTCTCCAGCATTAATGAATGGAGCTTTTACATCATCATAGTTTTTACCTGCCCCTGTGAATGCTGGTAGTGATGCCTGAAGCAAGAATTTACTTGATAATTTCTTATAAACATCTACCGAAAGATTGATTTTATTGTTAAATAATCCCAAATCTAAACCAACGTTTGTCTGCAAAGCAGCTTCCCATTGCAAATTTGAATTAGGAATCTTATCAACAAAAAAACCAGTCCCATAAGCAGTAATTACATTTTGCATTAATGCCCCATAAGAATATGAAGGTAATTGTTGATTTCCAACTGCACCATAACCAAGTCTTAACTTTAGATTGCTAAATGCAGTAAGGTCTTTCATGAATGATTCTTTATTGAGCGTCCATGCAGCAGCAGCAGATGGGAAATGCCCCCAACGTTTATCTGGTCCAAAATTAGCAGAACCATCAATACGATAGGTTAATGTTAAATTAATACGATCGTCAAAATTATAATTTACACGAGATAAAAATGACTCCATTGCCCAAGGCACTTTGGTATCCTGATTAGAGGCTTGCTTAGGGTCTCCCAAGTTTACAGACTGTACATCGTTTGATGTTAACCCTGTTGCACCACTATTCAGAGCCTCATAATAATTGTATTGTGCCTCATGACCTACCATTGCAGACAAACGGTGAACATTTGCGAAGACTTTATTATAGTTCAATAATGCTTTTGCATTCCAATAATAATTTTGCTCCTCACGGCGAATATATTTACTCTGAGTATTTTCTACAACTCCCCATTTATAAGTTGGATTGAATGCTGCATTCTGAGCAAAACTCATGTCTCCACCCAATTCTCCTCTAAAACTTAATCCATTATAAATTGATAAATCTGCCCAGAAATTTCCATTTACACGTGTTTGTTTACGAGTAACATCTTTTTGTAGTGCCAATGCAACAGGATTTATTGCAAAAAATGCTTGTGGATCATCTGCACCGCCCCACGCTCCATTAGGATATTTTACAGGAACAGATGGTGATTGGAGTAAACCAGCACTAACAACTCCATCATCAGAGTCGTTCAAGGTAATTCTTTGCCCTGTTCTACTTACAGTGAAGCTATTGCCCATTTTAAACCAACTTTTAACTTGATTGTCAATATTGATACGTAATGAATATCTATCGAAATCAGAGCCTATTACAATTCCATCTTGTTTAAAGTAGCCACCTGAAATAAAATATTGAGTTTTATCTTTACCGCCAGAAAAACTTAATTGATGACTTTGAATAGCTCCTTTTCTGTAGATTTCGTCTTGCCAATTTGTACCGTTTCCTAAAAGGGTAGGGTCTCTAAATTCTTCAACCCCAATCTGACTCGTTTCTTTACGAACTTGATTTTGATATTCTGCATATTCTCTCAAATTCATTACTGCTAACTTTTTCGGTACTTCTTGATAACCATGATAAGTATCATAAGTAATTTTTGACTCATTAGCTTTGCCTCGTTTTGTCGTAATAATTACTACACCATTTGAACCTTTAGCTCCATAAATAGCCGTAGCAGAAGCATCTTTTAATATATCAATCGTTTCAATATCATTTGGGTTTAATGAAGCCAAAACACTTTGGTTACTCTGACCACCACCTCCACCAAAAGCATCAAATGTCTGTGAACGTGTACTACCACCATCTCCTGAAAATTGAATTCCATCAATAACATATAATGGTTCATTAGTACTCGTAACAGAGGTTATTCCACGGATACGAACTGATACGCCCGACCCTGGTTGTCCAGAATTATTGGTGACCATAACCCCAGCAACTTTACCTTGGAGTGCTTGATCAACCCCTGCTGCTGGAATTGTTCTAAGTTGTTCCATTGAAATAGAAGAAATTGAACCTGTAACGTCTTTACGTTGCTGAGTACCATAACCAATTACAACGACTTCGCCTAAAGTTTTTACATCAGAATTCAAGGTAACATTAATAATTGAACGATTCTTTACAGATACCTCCAAAGGACTGTACCCAATCATCGAAA
>JAAFJL010000025.1 GCA_013298865.1 Cytophagales bacterium
GTTTAGCGTTATTACCAGGGAAAAATGAAGTTGTAGAAACTGTTTTTGATCCAGTAAATGCTTTCCGTGCAGGTGGTGTTCGTTGGTTTGATAATACAACTGGTGAATCACCGAGAGGGTACGAAATTTTTGGTCAAGATGCTGGTGGACAAGGAGTTACTTTCGGGAAAGCCAATGGTTTAGGAGATTTAGAATTACTCTGTGCGGTACAACCAATCGAGGTTGGGAATCGTATTTGGAATGATTTAGATAGAGACGGAATACAAGATGCAGGCGAACCAGCTTTAGCGAATGTAGTGGTTGAATTGTGGAAAAACGGAGTAAAAGTTTCGGGTACAACCACGTCTTCAACAGGGGAATATTATTTCACTGATTTATTACCAAATATGAATTATGAAATTCGTATTTTAAATGTGAATGGAGTTTCAAAACAAAATAATTTATTAGGTCTTGAGCCTACTCCGGCAAATGCAAGTGCCAACGGATTTGATAACGTAGATTCAGATGCAAGTGTTACAGGCTCAAATACTTACGCTGCGATTGCTTTCACAACTGGAAATTACGGAGAAAATAATCACACTTTAGATGCAGGTTTTACTTGTATTAAACCAGTTGCAAATCCTTCTACTACTGCTGTAAAGGTCTGTGAACCAGCAACAACCGTTGACTTGACAGACGCCGCAACTGGTACAGAACCTCAGACTTGGTCGGTACTTGCTACTGGTAATCCATCAACTTCTCAGATTACTTCTTCAACGGGTGTTGTTACGGGTATGACAGGAATAGGGGTTTATAAATACGTTTTAACTTCAACTTTAACAGGCTGTAAAGACACAATTTCAGTAACAAGAAACGCTCAGCCAAATGCAGGAGCAGACCAAAAGGTTTGTACTCCTACGCAAACAGCACAATTAGTGGCGGCTTCTACGGGAGAAATTTGGTCAGCACAAGCAGGAAATCCATCGAATGCAACGGTAATTAATGCAGGAAACGTAGCAGGAATGACATCAATAGGTGGATATTTCTTCATCCTGACTGATGCCAATGCTTGTAAAGATACAGTAGAAGTTTTAAGAGTTGAAAGACCTAATGCAGGTGCAGACATCACTGTTTGTTCGCCAACGCAAACGGCAACTTTAACAGCAGCCAATACAATTTTGGGTCAATCATGGGCGGCTTCAAACAGTAATCCTGCTTTGGCAACTATCAATAATGCAGGAAATGTAGCAGGAATGACCGTTGACGGAGTTTATACATTTGGTTTAACACAAAACGGATGTACTGATTCTGTGAAAATTACTCGCCAAACTGGTGGAGTAGTAAACGCTTTAGGAAGTATAGTTTGTGCAGGACAAAATTGGAATTTATCAACTTCAACAATTGCTGCTTCTTACATGTGGACGGGTCCAAGTGGATTTACTTCAACACTGAAAAATCCTTCGATAACAAACGCAACTATCAATAATGCAGGAACTTACACATTAGTAGCAAATTTTGCGGCAGGTTGTACGGCATCTGCAACGGCTACGGTAGTTGTAAATCTAAGTCCAACAGCAACAGCGACTAATAATTCTCCATTCTGTTCGGGGTCAGAATTAAAATTGACCGCAACTGGCGGTGGAAATTATGCTTGGGCAGGACCTTCAGGATTTGTGGCAACGACCAGTAATCCTTCAATTCCAAATGCCTCGGCGTCATTTTCGGGAACTTACTCAGTTTTAGTAACCAATGCCGCAGGGTGTACAGCAACGGCTACAACAGTGGTTGTGATTAATCCAACTCCTGCGGTAAATGCCATAAGTAATAGCCCAATTTGTACAGGTGCAGAAATTAAATTGACAGCAGCTGGTGGTGGAAGTTATTTGTGGACAGGTCCAGCCAATTTCACAAGTACGGTGTCAAGTATAACTTTAAATGCTAATCCTGATTTAACCCAAGCAGGAATTTATACAGTAAAAGTGACGAACCAATCTGGTTGTACTGCAATGGCAACAACCAGCGTAGTTGTAGAGAAATGTTTGAAATTAGGAGATTTGGTATGGAATGATGCCAATAATAATGGTAAAAAAGATGTGGCAGAAGTTGGCATTCCTACTGTAACAGTTAATTTATACAAAGATGCCAATGCTGACGGTATTCCAGATGGAGCATCAGTAGCAACAACCACTACGGATGCCAACGGAAAGTACTTGTTTATAAACTTAGACCCAGACAAATACATCGTAGAAATTGTAGCTCCAACAGGATATAAATCATCGACAGGTACAAATGGAGCAGCAACTGGACCAAATGAAGGACCAGCGACCCCAGGCGACAACGATGTCAATGATGACGACAATGGAACGGGTAGTCCAATAAGAAGTAAAACCATCACGTTGACCAACTTCGGAGAATCAATCATAGACGGTGATGCCGACAATAATTCAAACCTAACAGTTGATTTTGGTTTGTTCATTCCTGCAAGTTTAGGAAGCACAGTTTGGAACGATACCAACAACGACGGTATCAAAGACCCAACTGAAAATGGAATTGATAATGTAACTGTCAAATTATTGGACGGAGCAGGCAATGTTGTAGCAACTACTCAGACAAATCCAAGTGGAGTTTATAGTTTTGATAATTTGATTCCAGGCACTTATGTAGTAGAATTCGTAAAATCAACGCTACCAGCAGGTTTTGAATTCTCTCAAAAAGACCAAGGTGGCAACGACACAAAAGATAGTGATGTCGACCCAACAACTGGGAAAACAGACCCAATAACGTTAACAGTAGGACAACAAAAAACGGATGTATTTGCAGGTGCAAGTCTCGTTTGTACGAAACCAGTTGTGCAAGTAACAGCAACAAGTCCAAGATGTGAAGGTTCAAATGTTCAACTAACAGTTTCGGGCGGAGGTTCATATTTGTGGACAGGTCCTGCAGGCTTTACTTCAACAGTGAGTAATCCTTCGTTTCCTTTAGCAAGTGTTTCAAATTCAGGAACTTATACGGTAACTGTAACTTCTTCAGGCACTTGTATCGCAACAGCACAGGCAACAATTGCAGTAATTATCAACGCAGTTCCGACGGTAACAGCAGTAGGTTCAACAGTTTGTTCTGGAGGAAATATTCAACTAACAGCAACTTCAAGTGGCTCAATTCTTTACGCATGGACAGGACCAGGTGCTTTTGCCAGCACACTTTCTAATCCTCAGATTGCCAACGCAACAGTAAGTAATTCAGGAGTTTATACGGTAAAAGTTACCAATCCAAACGGATGTACAGCCAACGCAACGGCACAAGTAACAGTCGGAGCATCGCTTTCGGTAACGGCAACAAGTAATAGTCCAGTTTGTGTAGGGAAAGATTTAACCCTAAGTTCAAACGGAGGTGCAGGAGCAACTTACGCTTGGACTGGTCCAAATAACTTTGTATCAACCGCCGCAGCCGTAACAATTTCCCAAGCACAAGTAAATGCCACTGGTATTTATTCAGTAAAAGTTACCAACACAGACGGATGCACAGGCACAGCAACAACCGCAGTAATTGTAAATCCAGTACCAACAACTGCCCCTGTAAGTGCGGAAGTTTGTCAGGGAGGAAATGTAACAATAACAATGATTGGTGGAGTCGGATATTCATGGACAGGTCCAAATAATTTCACGGCAACAACATCAGAAGTAACCCTCACGAATGTAACGCCAGCTAATGCAGGGGCTTACACGGTAGTAGTTTCAAATGTAAATCAGTGTACATCAACCGCTTTAGCAAATGTGATTGTAAACCCAAGTCCAACGGTTAGTGCAACAGGAGCAACAGTTTGCACAGGCGGAACACTTCAGCTTTCAGCATCAAGTGTAGCAGGAGCAACGTACGCTTGGGTAGGACCTAACAATTTTACAAGTACAGCTAAAAGTCCAACGATTGCCAACGCAACTATCTCTAATGCAGGAACTTACGGGTTAATAGTAACAGATTTGAAAGGTTGTAAAGCTACGGCAACGGCAGCAGTAACAGTCGGGGCATCGCTTTCGGTAACGGCAACAAGTAATAGTCCAGTTTGTGTAGGGAAAGATTTAACCCTAAGTTCAAACGGAGGTGCAGGAGCAACTTACGCTTGGACTGGTCCAAATAACTTTGTATCAACTGCCGCAAACGTAACAATTTCCCAAGCACAAGTAAATGCCACTGGTGTTTATTCAGTAAAAGTTACCAACACAGACGGATGTACAGGAACAGCGACCACAGCAGTAATTGTAAATCCAGTACCAACAACTGCCCCTGTAAGTGCGGAAGTTTGTCAGGGAGGAAATGTAACAATAACGATGATTGGTGGAGTCGGATATTCATGGACAGGTCCAAATAATTTCACGGCAACAACATCGGAAGTAACCCTCACGAATGTAACGCCAGCTAATGCAGGAGCTTACACAGTGGTAGTTTCAAATGTAAATCAGTGTACATCAACGGCTTTGGCAAATGTGATTGTAAACCCAAGTCCAACGGTTAGTGCAACAGGAGCAACAGTTTGCACAGGCGGAACATTGCAACTAACAGCATCAAGTGTAGCAGGAGCAACGTACGCTTGGGTAGGACCAAACAGTTTCACAAGTACAGCTAAAAGTCCAACGATTGCCAATGCAACTATCTCTAATGCAGGAACTTACGGGTTAATAGTAACAGATTTGAAAGGTTGTAAAGCTACGGCAACGGCAGCAGTAACAGTCGGGGCATCGCTTTCGGTAACGGCAACAAGTAATAGTCCAGTTTGTGTAGGGAAAGATTTAACCCTAAGTTCAAACGGAGGTGCAGGAGCAACTTACGCTTGGACTGGTCCAAATAACTTTGTATCAACTGCCGCAAACGTAACAATTTCCCAAGCACAAGTAAATGCCAATGGTGTTTATTCAGTAAAAGTTACCAACACAGACGGATGCACAGGCACAGCAACAACAGCAGTAATTGTGAGTCCAGCACCAACAACTGCTCCAGTGAGTGCGGAGGTTTGTCAGGGAGGAAATGTAACAATAACGTTTACGGGTGGAGTCGGATATTCATGGACAGGTCCAAATAATTTCACGGCAACAACATCAGAAGTAACGCTCACGAATGTAACACCAGCGAATGCAGGGGCTTACACGGTAGTAGTTTCAAATGTAAATCAGTGTACATCAACCGCTTTAGCAAATGTGATTGTAAACCCAAGTCCAACGGTTAGTGCAACAGGAGCAGTAGCTTGTACAGGTGGAAAACTCCAATTGACAGCATCCAGTGTAGCAGGAGCAACGTACGCTTGGGTAGGACCCAACAATTTTACAAGTACAGCTAAAAGCCCACTAATTACAAACGCAACAGTTTTAAATTCAGGAACTTACGGAGTATTAGTAACAGATTTGAAAGGTTGCAAAGCTACCGCAAACGCAACGGCATCTGTAACCCCAAAATTGAATGGGGGCAACGATGTAACAATCTGTGACCCAATTACAAGTGCAAAAATCACGGTGGTAGCAGGAGCAACTTGGACACCAGAAGCGACTAATCCTAAACCTTTAACCATCAACCAAGCTACGGGAGACGTTACAGGAATGACAGTAAATGGAATTTATGTCTTGTATCTTTCAAATGGTGATTGTAGCGACACAATTAGTATTTTCAGAAATCAGAAATTAGATGCAGGTGGCGACCAAGTGTTATGTTCTCCGAAATCGACAACAAAATTATTAGCCACAACAACTGGACAAACCTGGTCATCGCCAACAGTACCAGCAGGAGCAACTGTTTTGATTGATGCTCAGGGAAATGTAACAGGAATGTCGGTTGATGGAATTTATAAATTTGTTTTAACACAAAACGGAAATCCATCATGTACAGATACCGTAATGGTAACACGTGCAGCCGCACCAAACGCAGGAACAGACCAGACAGGAAATTCGGGAATATGCGAGGCTATCCAAATTGCCAAATTGCAAGCTGCAACAGCTACCCAAACGTGGACAGTTGCTGCAACTGGAAATCCAGCAGTAGCTACGATTGACCAGAATGGAAATGTAGCTAAAATGACTGTAAACGGGGTTTATGTCTTTATTTTGAAACAAGGAGATTGTGCTGATTCAGTGAAAATTGAAAGAAAAGCCAAGCCAGTTGCAGGAGATGATATTAAAATTTGTGAGCCTCTGACAACTGCTAAAGTGAAGGCAACAACAGCAGGACAAACTTGGACACCAGCAGCAGGAAATCCAGCAAATGCAACAGTAAATGCCAACGGTGAGATTACAGGTTTAACTGTTAATGGAATTTATCAATTTGTCTTCACAGCAAACGGTTGTACAGATACATTGAATGTTGAAAGAGTTGGAATACCAAATGCAGGACCTGATTTAGTAGGAAACAAAGCAATTTGTGAGCCTTCGGAATTGGCAAAATTACCAACCCCAATTGCAGGTTCAACTTGGTCAGTAGCACCAGGAAATCCTGCAAATGCTACAATAAATGCCACTGGAGAAATTGCTAAAATGACAGTAAATGGAATTTATACTTTCATATTGAAAAATGCTAATGGTTGCGTTGATTCGGTAAAAGTAGAACGTTCGGCAAGTCCAAAAGCAGGAGCAGATACTACAATTTGTGGTGACGTTTCAGTAATAAAATTGAAAAATGCTCCACAAAACCAAGCATGGTCGGCTGCAGCAGGTAATCCAACTTCGGCAACGATAAATCCAGTAACAGGAGAAGTAATCGGGATGACTACCAATGGTGTTTACAAATTTGTCCTTAACTCGCTTGCAGGATGTACCGATACCTTGAAAGTTGAAAGATTACCTTTACCAATATTTGATGCCGCAACCGAACAAGCAAGTTGTACAGGTTCAACTCCTGCTGACGATGCCAAATTAGTATTGACCAATTTCGGAACAGGCAATAGATATGATTATTCAGAAGGCATAACTTATTCAGGAACAAAGACTTATGCAACCGCAACGGCAATCCCAGCAACTGGAATTATTGCCAATAACTTAGTAAACCCGACAGCAGCAAAGACTTATACAGTAAGAGTATTTAATGCTAATGGTTGTTATTTAGACAAAACAGTAATCTTGAATCCAAGAATTTGTGAGTGTAAACCAGACGTTTGTGCGCCTTATGTAGCCTTGAAAACGAAAAGTGGCAAGCCATAAAAATATTTAAAGTACAAAGTAAGGAATAGAGTGCGGAAAGCTCACTGGCATTGCTGGTGAGCTTTTTTTATGGTTTTACCTCAAAAAATGACCGAAAAATAACAATTACTTAAAATTAAGCTCTTCTATTTTTTTATTACTTAAATTTGACCGTAGTGTTAAGCAATAAATATTTTATAATCGACAATTCTAATTGGATAAGTTTCTGATTTTAAGGCTAATAGCCAAATGCCGATAGCTACTTATGAAAACTAATTCTATTTATGATTTATGTAGAAATTCCAGATTTCTCGAAATCTCTAAAACTTTAAGATAATTATTATGCCCAATCATTTACTAAAATCCTTACACCCTCGGTTCAAAGAAATCATTTTGTCAATTAATGCTGAATTGATTGAGAATGGAATTCATCCAGAAATTGTTGCTGGACTAAGAACACCTCACGAACAAGCACGATTATATTCTGTTGGAAGAGGCAATCCCGAAAAACTTTATACGGTCGGAGGGATAACTATCACTACACCAGCACTTTATCAGTATCCAGAATGGAATGTTCTTACGGGAAACCAGCCTTTCAAATCGCCCCATAATTGGGGAATAGCTGTTGATTATGCGTGGGTAATTGATGGAGTGTTCACATTCACGGCTCCGAGAAATGTTTGGAAAAAATTGCATGAAGTTGCCCAAAAATACGGGGCAGAAGATATAACGAGGTCTATCTCGTGGGATAAAAATCATATCCAATGGAAAGAGTGGACAACCATTAGAAAAAACCTAAATCATTATAAAGAATTATACTTTGAAGGCGGCTACGAAGCCGTTTGGACGGAGTTGGATAGATAATAGTAGCCCCCTTCGGGTGGTAGGGGGCTTGGCTTATTACTGATATTTTTTCAGCAACTCAATCAACCGCTCATTTTCTTCTTTTGTTCCCACAGAAATTCTTAGAGAATCATCACAAAGAATCACCTTCGAGCGGTCACGGACAATGAGTTTTTGCTCAATCAAATAATCAAAAGTCTTCTTAGCTTCTTTGAATCTTACTAATAAAAAGTTCGCATCAGAAGGAAATATTTTTGTAACTATCGGGAGTTGTTCTAATTCAGCAATTAAAATTTTACGGTTTTGATTTAATGTTTTTACAGAATTTTTCACAAAATCAATATTGCCAATATTTTCCAGTAACGCCTTCTGAGTCAGACCATTAATGTTGTAAGGGTACTTGATTTTATTCAGTAATTTTATCAATGCTTCATTGCCAAATGCCATTCCCAACCGCAAAGAAGCCAAGCCCCAAGCTTTTGAAAATGTCTGCAAAACCATCACATTGGGGAAATGGTCTAATTCGGGAACAAATGAAGGTTCATCAGAAAAATCATTATAGGCTTCATCAATAATAACGATACCCTGCTGAAAGTTCTTGATGATTTCCAAAATTGCTTTTCTATCTATCAAATTCCCAGTCGGATTATTGGGCGAACAGATAAAAATTAGTTTCGTTTTTGAATTAATCGAAGCAATGATTTTTTCTGTATCTAACTGATAATCAGACGTTAATGGAATTTTTTGAATTTCAATATTATTCACAGAAGCACTTACTTCGTACATACCGTACGTAGGAGGGAGGATAATAATATTGTCTTCTTTAGGTTCGCAAGTCAGGCGAATGATTAAATCAATTGGCTCATCTGAACCATTTCCTAAGAAAATCTGAGCAGGGCGACAGCCCTTTATGGGAGCTAATTTTGTTTTAATTTCAGCTTGATACGGATCAGGATAACGATTCCAATTTTCGGGCGTAGCCGAACCTAAAGGATTTTCGTTGGCATCCAGAAAAATACCTTCTTTACCAGTATATTCATCACGAGCAGAAGAATAAGGAGCAAGGCTCAGAATGTGCTGACGCACGATGTTTTGTAAATTAAATGAAGTCAAAATATTAAAATATTTTTTTGTAAATATCTCTTAATGAGACTGTTAGGTTATCAATGATTGCTACGTTATCTAACGAATCGTAATCTGTATTTATCCAAACATTGGGTTCATTAGTCCTTGTGTAGGTAGAAATCCAAGGTTTATCTTGGGCAATAAAGATAATTTGTTTGATGGTTTCAATGGCTTTATAATTCACTAACTTCTCACTCATATCAAAATCTTGAGTTGATTTTGAAAGAACTTCCACTACAATGTAAGGGTTCAATATTTCAGTAGTAGAGCCTTTTTTTAATTGTATTTCCCCATTTATAATAGTCATATCTGGTTGATAATAACTTTTTAGACTTGGAATATGAATGCAAGCACCACTTTCCAGAACTATAAAATCATTTTCAAAAGATTCATAAAATTTATTCAATATGTAACCAATAATGAAGGATAATCTTGAATGATTTGGAGTAACCTGACCTATAGTTGCAATAATTTCTTCGTTATGATATTCAATTTTCAAGTCCCACTCATCCGCTAAACTTTCGTATTCCTCCTCTGACGCATGAATTCTAATGAACGGCTCAGTTAATAGCCTTCCACGAATTGATTCAAGTAATTCAGCCGTTTTTACCATCTTTTGACTAATTGTTGAAGTTTGATTTATTGAATTGTTATTAATTATAACCTCACCCGCACAGCATTTGCATGAGCCTCTAAAGATTCAGCCGTTGCCATTTCGATGATGGTTTTGCCTATATTTTTAATACCAACTTGTGTAATATTCTGCACAGTAATTTTTTTCATAAAACTATCCAAACTCACCCCCGAATATGCACGAGCATAGCCATTGGTCGGTAGAGTATGATTTGTTCCAGAAGCGTAATCTCCTGCTGATTCAGGGGTGTAATTTCCTAAAAAAATGGAACCTGCATTGTAAATTTTTTCAGAAACTTCTTCTGCATTTTCAACTGAAATAATTAAATGTTCTGCAGCATATTCGTTCAACATTTCTAAAGCAATTTCTTGACTTTCTACCAAAACAGCCTGAGAGTTTTCAAGGGCTTTTGCGGCAAACTCTGCTCTTGGTAAAACTGCAACCTGTTTGCTAAGTTCCTGATTTACAGAGTCTATCATTTTTTCAGAAGTAGAAACTAATAAAACCTGCGAATCAATTCCATGTTCGGCTTGTGACAATAAATCTGCTGCTACAAAAACTGGATTGGCTGTATCATCTGCATAAACTGCGACCTCAGACGGACCCGCAGGCATATCAATTGCTAAGCCTTCTTTATTAACCAACATTTTTGCCGCCGTAACGTATTGATTACCAGGACCAAAGATTTTATAAACTTGTGGAACAGACTCTGTTCCGTAAGCCATAGCTGCAATCGCTTGTGAACCGCCAATTTTAAAAATCTTAGAAATTCCACATAATTGTGCCGCATAATAAATGGCTGGATGTGAAGAAGGTGTGCATAAAATGACTTCTCGACAACCTGCAATTTTAGCAGGAATGCCCAACATTAAAACGGTTGAAAATAATGGAGCAGTTCCACCTGGGACGTATAAACCAACTTTGTCGATACCAACAGATTTACGCCAACAAGTTACACCAGACATCGTTTCTATTTTTTCTGGAACCGATTTTTGAGCTTCGTGAAACTTGTAAATATTAGCGTAGGCTTGCTTAATAGCAGTTTTTAAGTCGTCTGATAATTGGTTTTCAGCATTTTGAATATCGTTTTCTGAGACAAATAATGAATCTAAAAAAACATTATCAAAAGCTAAAGCATATTCACGAATGGCTGAATCGCCCTCAGATTTTACTTTTTTTAGAATTGGCAAAACTCGCTCCTCAATCACGGAAATATCTTGCGTAGGGCGAGTAAGAATTGCTTTATATTCTGATTTATTGGGGTATTTTATAATTTTCATTTGTTATTTTTCTTGTAAAAATCAACGATGTATTGAAGTACACCAAGTAATTTATGAAGGGCGAATTTGTCAGAATAATATCGGTCAATATCCACGATTAATCTATCTTCTTCTAATTTTAAAAACCCCCAATCAACACCATTAGTTACACATCCGAATACAACAGGAGTAGGATTTCCTTCTCTTTCATTGAAAATTCTGGCAGCTAACATTTCAGAACCAGCCTGAGCAACTCCTTCTTCAATGGCTCTACTTTTTGCTTCAACTGCACAAAAAACAGGCGATTTTATGATACTGGTTCGTGGTTTTTGGGTCAATAAATAATCACAGACGCCTGTCAATCCCAATTTTTTATCGACATCAAAAGTATATCCAGAAAATAAATTGAAGGATTTTTCAGTATTTCGCCAAAGTTCTTTAAAAACAGGTGAAATCATGAGTTCTGATTTAGATTTTTCACTCAAATTTGGGATTTCTTCGCTTTCTTCCAATTCATTCAAAAGCCAAGGAGTTGGTTGAACATCAGCCACAGAAAGTTTAGAAAAAAGACGTATTCTTTCTTCTTGAATTCCGAATTTTGTTTCTAAATCTCTTAAAGTGAAGTCGCTGTATGCCATGACTTTATTTTTTTGTTCAGATTATATTCAATTTTAAAGAAGTTTTGAAAGTAATCTCACGACTTGGAGTAAATTATTTTCACCATTGAGTTCAACTTTGATTAACCTATTTTCTAAATTTAATGATTTCAAAATTAACATTTCGGATTGAAAAGGATAATCTTCTAACCAATAAAAATCACTTGCTAAATCAATAGCTTCAGTTTTTAGAGCATCCCAATTTGTTTCTTTGAAAGGCTTTATTTTTTCTAAGTCACTGACAGTAAGATGATTTGAAAGATATTTAATTGAATTATTCTCAAAACCCCTACAATGAGTTGTTAACCAATAACAGTCAAAATTTGAAGAAATAAAATCTAAAAATATAGATAGATGCTCTGCTGGCTTTATCTGCTTAGTTGTCAGTAAAACTCCATCAATATCTACATAGAGACGCTTCATTTTTTAAAAATTAGTATATCATTTTCTCAATCGGCATAACCAAAATTCCTTCAGCACCAGCCTCACGGAGTTTTTCTATGTTTTGCCAAAAATCATTTTCATTTATCACTGAACTCATGGCAGACCATCCTGCTTGTGCCAATGGAATTACAGAAGGTGACTTCATTCCTGGCAACAGTTTTGAAATCGCCTCAATATTCTCATTTTTTGTATTCAGAACAACATATTTGTTATTCTTTGCTCGTTGAACAGCGTCAATTCTGAATAAAATTTGATTCACAATCTCTTGCTTCTCTTGGCTCATGGATGGGCAACCAATCATAATTGCCTGCGAGAAGAAAATCTTTTCAACTTCTTTCAAACCATTACTCAAAAGTGTACCTCCAGAAGATACAATATCACAAACAGCATGAGCCAATCCAATACTTGGAGCAATCTCTACCGAACCAGAAATTTCATGAATATGGGCAGTTACTCCATTCTCTTTCAAGTAGTTACCTAAAATAATAGGATAAGAGGTTGCAATATCTTTTCCTTCTAAATCTTGAATAGAATTGTAGGTTTCTCCACGAGGAATTGCAATAGAAAGACGACATTTTGAGAAGCCTAAAAGTTTAACTTCTGATACATTTTTATGTGATTCTACGTGGACATTTTGTCCAACAATACCAATATCTGCTACGCCATCTTCTACATAGCCAGGAATATCGTCATCTCTAAGAAATAAAAATTCAGCAGGAAAGTTAGACGAAGTAGCCTTTAATTTACCAGCACCATTGTCGAATTTTATTCCACATTCCTTAAAAAGGTTGAGAGAATCATCACTCAATCGTCCAGATTTTTGGACGGCAATTCTTAAAATAGTATTATTCACGATTTATCAATTAACAATTATCAATCAGCAATTATCAGTTAATACGTAACAATTATAAATCATTCGTTATTTACTGCACAACAAAATTACTCAATCAAGTTTAGCTTTTAAGGTAATTAGTTTGGAATTATGCGATAAAAAAAAGAGTCTATCGTAATACAACGATAGACTCTTTTGCTATTGAGCTGTTTAAACTTTATCTTTTGCCTGAAACCAAGTTTCTTAGGGTTGCTAATTGTTTGATTATAAGTTACTTACAATTACTCTTGATGCGTAATATCACAATCCACCTATGTAACCGTCCAGATAATTACTTCTATTTTGCAACCAAGTTTTCAATGAACTGATGTCATTGTTGAAGTTGGGACTACCTCGTTTCCATTTTAAATAATCTCTATTTCTTGCCCCTGCAATCACGAAAGCGTAATCATCTACAAAGCTGAGCAATTCTTCTAATTTATTTTTTCTAAAGTCTGACCATCTTTGTTTTAGCAGTGATTTTATCTTGGGGTCAGTCACAAATCTGGAGAAAAAACGAGTACCATCATACGGTGGATTCCAGAAAAAAGATTTATTGTAACTAAAAAAATGTACCTGACTTTTTTCGTAACCATACGCCCAATCGAAATCCCAGATTGGACCTAATGAGAATTTCCCATTTTTAGTTTTGTGAATATACGTGCTTTTGGGATGGTTAATTTCTTCGTTATCAGTAAGCAGATACACAATATAATAATTTACGATAGATTCATCGCTGATAAAATCCAAATAATTATTGTTCGGGAAACTGGAATTTGCCACTAAAGATTCTAATTTTTCAAATTGCTCTTGAATTGGAAATATATCGGATTGAGTTGCTAAATCTGGATATTTAACCATAACAGGAAGTTTATAAGCTGCCGAACGAAATCTGTTGGGTTCATCAAAATTTACATCTAATTCTAACAAAGTACCATCAGTGCCAATATTTACACGATTCGTTCCTACTTCGACTTGCTCGGTTAGCATATAACATCCTAAATATTGATTGTTCAGCGTAAGTTCTACTGGAATGATATTATTTGTATAAGGAATATTGAGGAGTTTTCCCGTTTTCATCGCTACGGCATTCAGGATATGGATTCCGTCTAAATAATTCGCTAAAAGTACCCAATCTTTTGCAGGTGCAAGTCCACATAAAGACGCTTTTGCATCTAATTTTATCCGATATGGTTTTTTAGGAAAAGTCCAAGTAGTATTCCCTCGTCCTCTGATTTTTGTAGTACCCGTGTAGTTGTTGTAAACAGATTTTCCATCAACCGTAATATTGCCTTGCACATAAATATCTGTTGAATTAATTACCGCACCACCATTGGTTGTAATATTGATTTGGGGTAATTCATCATCCCAATTTACATTTACAATATACTGTTTTTTGAAGCCTTTAGAAGAAGTAAGCGTATAAGTGACAGGCTGTTTGAAATCAATACTTTCTGAAATATTATTCAAAGGTTTTCCATTCAATTCTATACTCTGGGCATTTGATTTTAGGGTAGGGATAACCTTGAAAAAATGTGCTTTCAATTTTCCAAAAACAGCATTTCCACTGATTCCAAAAGCAATATCGGTGGCTAATTGAGGATTATTTTTTTTCTCGAAAACAAAAGATGTCAACGTTAATTCTGCATCTTCTATTTCACTAAAAACGACTGTATAGCTGATAGAATTGCCTTTTTTTGATTTTACTTGAATGGTAGTTCCATTATAAATTTCTGTTTTTGAGGCATATTCTCCTTGAAGGGCGTATTTTCCAAAAATCAATAATCCGCCTGTAATAATTGGAGTAAGTACGCCCATGATGATAATGCCAAAGACTAAATCTTCTTGACTACCAGTGCGAAATTTAGGAATTCCTAATTGAAAAATTCCAAAATAGGCAGTAGCTAAACCTAAAAGAATCCAAACGATTCCGAGTACTTTTTTGATTGCGTTCATGGGTTTAATGATTGAATGAGTGAATGAAAGATTGAATGAGTGAATTGAGAGTTATTCTTTCATTCAATCATTCATTCAATCTTTCATTAGTTTTTATATACAATAACCCAATTACAAAACATACACCTGCAATTAGGATTGGATAGGTTAATCCAGCAAGATAAAAATCTGGATTTCCTGCGTCCTTTGATTTTGTTACTAAATACGTAGCAATGGCGGGCATTAGTCCCCCAAAAACACCATTCCCGATATGATAAGGCAACGACATAGAAGTATAACGAATCTTTACAGGAAACATTTCTACTAAAAATGCTGCGATTGGACCATACGCCATTGTTACGAAAAGTAATTGAATAAAAATCAACAAAATCAATGTCCATTTATCAGAATCGTTGATTTTTACTGTTTTTATAAATTCTACTTTTGTTTCTTTTCCATCAGCAATTGTCTCTTTTTTAACTTCTTTATAAGTTGTTCCATCTGTAAAATTACTGGTAGAAGTTGTCAGTAGTAGCGTCTCTCCTTTTGCATTTTGTGGGAGTGCATCAGTGTTAATTCTTGGATTTTCAGTTAATTGCTTATTTTTCAAATTACCCGTTTGGTACATTTTCTCATAAATCGGACGATAACATAAAACTGCCAGTAACATTCCTGCCAACATAATTGGCTTGCGTCCTACTTTGTCAGATAACCAACCGAAGAACACAAAAAATGGTGTTCCCATCATTAAAGCAATGATTAACAGCGTATTAGCTTGGTCAAAATCAATATTCATGATTTTGAGTAAAAATGTCTGAGCATAAAATTGTCCCGTGTACCAAACTACTCCCTGCCCCATAGTTGCTCCGAATAATGCCAACAAAACAAACTTAAAATTGAGTTTATTCCCGAAAGATTCTTTCAAAGGATTAATTGACGTTTTGCCTTCGGCTTTGGCTTTGGCAAAAAGGGGAGACTCAGACATATTTTTCCGAATCAGAACCGATACAAAAACCATGATGATTGAAACTAAAAACGGAATTCGCCAACCCCAATCTTCCCAAACTACTTTTTCCATCGAGTTTTTCGTAATTAGAATTACTCCCAAAGAAATAAACAAGCCAGCCGTAGCAGTTATCTGAATCCAAGAAGTCCAAAAGCCTCGTTCACTTGCTGGCGAATGTTCAGCAACATAAGTGGCTGCCCCGCCGTATTCTCCACCAAGTGCAAGACCTTGTAAAAGTCTCAGAATCAATACAATAAGCGGAGCAAAGAATCCAATTGTCTCATATTTGGGAACTAACCCAATGGCAAAAGTTGCTCCTCCCATAAGTATAAGCGTAACCATGAAAGTATATTTTCGACCAATTAAATCACCTAATCTCCCAAAAAATAAAGCACCAAATGGACGAACCACAAAGCCAGCCGCAAAAGTTGCCAATGTAGAAAGAAATGCCGCCGTAGGATTGTCTTTAGGAAAAAACTGAGTTGAAATGATGGTAGCTAAACTTCCGAAAATATAAAAATCATACCATTCGATGAGCGTACCAACTGATGATGCTCCGATAATTGCTACTAATCCTTTAGTGGAAGTTTGGGGTACTTTTTGTTCCATAGAAATTTGAAAAAATGATGAGTTTTTAGTTGTTGGCTTTTGGCTGTCAGCAATTGGCTATTGGCAATCAGCAATCAGTTTTTGGATTGTTCTTAAAGTTTAGTGGATTATCACTAAATAGCAAATAGTCAAAATCAAAAGCCAATTTCTTGCAAGTCTAAGCTGACTGCCGATTGCCAAAAGTCAATATTTATCTAAGATAATGTTGATTTTCCATGAAAAAATATATTGAAACAATTATTTTCAATAGTTTTTTATTAGTTTTGAAAATCATTGAATGAATGCCATTGCCGCCAAGATGTCTAAGTAAGTATTTGTGAAATATTCACTCATTACTCCAATTCCAATGAAATTAAATTTGAAAACCACAATTTTGAAGTACTTCCTGTTTCTTCTTTTTTGCATTGCATTTTACAATAGCAATGCTCAGACAACTCCTTCAACCAAATGTGTTTACGACCCCGATGAATCTGTACAAGAGTCTGCTCGTCAGGTAATTAGACAAATGAATGCCTTTTCTGAGAAAAATCCGCAAGCTCGAAAATCTGCATTGAATGGAGTCGTTAAATTACCTTTAGTTGTTCATGTTATTGAACCGTCAACAAGTACAAGTCTAATTACAGATGCCCAAATTGCAGCAATGGTTGCTAATTTGAACGCTTCGTTCAGGGCAACTGGAGCTTTTGCTGGTAGTACAGACATTGAAATTGAGTACGAATTGGCCAAACAAGACCCAACTTGTGCCGCAACTACGGGTATTACTCGGTACGATGCTTCGGGTAATGCTACTTATGTTTCTAAAGGAGTTTTTGCTAATGGGGTTTCGTGGGCAACTGTACAAAGTTGGCGAACTTGGGATAAAAACCTGTATGTTAATGTCTGGATTGTAAATAAATTAGACAACGGTGCAGGAGGAGTCGGTGGACCAGGAGATGGATTAATTGTTTTGGCAAATGAAGTAAAAACTGCCAATGAACAAATTTCCCCTCATGAAATTGCCCATTATTTTGGTTTAGCACATCCTTTTCTGAACGACCCAACACCAGGCACAACAACCAATTGTAATTGTGGCGATGGCGACGGTTTGGCAGATACGCCATTGTTGATAAATTTTGGACTTACCTCTACTTGCAGTCATATTTGGGGATGTTCTCCCGCAAATCAGAGCATCATAAATCCTTGTACAAATGCAGCTTATGGCAATATTCAAGAGAACTTTATGAATTATTTGAATGTAGGTTGTGGAAAAAGATTTACGCCAAATCAAAAAACTTTCATGCGTACTTACTTGGAAAACTTTCATGCGTCTTTGCTCACTTCGCCAGTTTTGCAAACAACTCCGATTACGCCAACTGCCATACTTACAACACCAACGTCTTTTTGCGTAGGCGGAACAGCATTTCCAAATATCCCAGCGAGCTGTTTGTGTAGTACAGTGCAAACTACAACAATCAATGGTACAGCACAGACAAATTTAAGTTTTAGACCTACGCTAAGTGCAGGACAAACCGCAAACTGGACGTATGTTCTGACTTGTGCCAATGGATTGACGAGTACCAAAAATGTGTTATTTTATAATCCAGGCGTTAGCAATATCCAAACCGTTTGTGGCTCTGGCAATATGTACAGTATTACTTATTCAAACGCCAGTAATTATGTCGTCACGACCTCCGCAGGGACGATTTCTGGAAATTCAGTCATCAATATTCCTGTGGGAACAAATGCTACTTTGACCGTAAGTGATGCTGCGGGTTGTGGAGGAAACCAGCAAACTATTACAAGTCCGTGTTGTTCTTCTGGACCAATTGCTCTTGCTGCTTGTGTTCCTGTGGTTTCGGGTGCTGCGAGTAGCTCTGGAATTAGTGCGTTTACATTTAACACCATTAATTCTACTTCCACTTTGGCAAATATTGAAGGTAATTATGTGGATAGAACTTGTAATCAACAAACCACCGTGATTCCAGGAAATACTTATGCAGTAACAATTGATGGCTTTGGTTTTAAACAAATGTTCATTGATTTTAATAACAATGGCTTGCTAACCGATAGCGGAGAAAATGTTGTAGTTTTTAATACGGCAAATGCTAATTACTCAGGAAATATCACGATTCCGACAACCGCTACAAAAGGTGTGCCTTTACGGGTGAGAGTAAAATCCGACAATTGGTCGGCGACTAATCCTTGCACATTGGGTTCGGGGTCTGCTTCTGGACAAATTGAAGATTTCACAGTTACCATCGCTGTGCCTCCCGCAACGATTACAAGTATAGTTTCTGGAAATTGGGAGGCAATAACAACTTGGGATTTGAACAGAATCCCGATTGCAGGCGATAGAGTAGTCATCGGTGCTAATCATCAAGTTTCGGTCAATAGCACGAATATAGCAATTGGAAAAAACATTGAGTATAAAACCAACGCCAAGATTATTTTTAACGTAGGAAATTTTAATTTGAAAGTTGGGTATTGAGCATAAGAAATCACCGCAAAGTCGCTTAGGAAATTAGCGTCTTTGCGGTGAAAAATTATTTCTTGACCTCCGTCAATTCCTCATAAGCAGACAATAAACCTCGCCCGATTCCGTCGCCTTTCCATTCTGTTACGCCAGGAATTGAGGTTGATTTTAGGATTTCTTCTTTGGCTTTGCCAGCTTTTACTTCTGAGTCAACGAAGAGTAATAATTTTTCTAAATAATCTTTAAAAGCCTTGATGTCCTCTTTATTTCCTGTGATTTTCTCAGGGTCAAAAGCGTGACCAAAGACAAAAATTGTTTCATTGTCAAAAGTACTGAGGGTTTTATCTAAGACTTTTATCCAACTATCAATATTTGCCCCAGCAGACCTGTCCACAAAAGGATAACGACGATTGAAAAGCAAATCTCCTAAATGGGCAACATTGGCATTCTCGAAATGTATAATTGAATCCCCATTGGTATGACCAGCACCAAAATAATATGCCTTGATTCGCTCCTTTCCTACTTTTTGTTTCCAAGTATCCGTAAAAGTTACATCTGGATACAATTGTTTTTCCTCACTTTTTTGCTTTACAGCAGACGCTTTCTGATTCAGCAGAGAGTTTTGATGAGCAACTACGTGTTCAACCAAGCCTTTGAAAGAAATATTTCCAGCCGTGTGGTCGCCGTGATGATGGGTATTGATGAGGAGTTTAAAAGGACTGGTTGATAACTTTTTCAACTCATCAATTAAGTGCTGAGATTGTTCTTGAAATTGAGAATCAACCACGACTAAACCTTTGGGCGTTTGCAGAAAAGCAATTGTTCCGCCTTTCTCAGAAAACACACTGACACCACCCCGTAACTCCTTGATTTTATAAGGGTTATCAGTAACTGACTTTGCCCATAAACCACTCGGTAAAAGACTAAAAGCCCCAAAAGTTAAGGCTGAGTTTTGAATAAAATTTCTACGATTCATGGGGTTGGGGGATTGATGAAATTTGATAGAGATACAGAAATGAGAAATTCGATTATTTGTTAGTCATTTTTGTAGGTAAGTATGAACTTGACAGTATCAGAATTAAGTTATTATTATATTTGCTAAAGATTTGGATAGGTTGTACTAACACCCCATCGCCATTTCAAAAATAATTGTTTTCAAGATTTTTTTTCCTGTTTTTTTATCAATACCTGAAATTTTGATAAAGTAGTGGCTAATCATTACAGTACCAAAAGGGTATTTATTGTCCAAATAAGATAGCCATTCCTTATGATTTTCAGTTTCAATGATTTCGTTTTTAACATCTTCTAAAGTAACTTCAGGAAAAAGAGTTTGTTCAGATTCTGAGTAGCTCAAACATTTATAATTGTTGTCATTACTGATTTTATTTATTGTTTTCCAGTCGGATTGATAATGTTTCCAATCTATTAAGTCAAGATGAGGTCCCTCACCTTGTATTGACATGCTGGTCATATATGATTGTTCAATCTTTATATCATTTATAATCTTAGAGTATTTTAGCGAGAATGTTTGTTGTTGTAAATCGTCTCCTAAGTCAATAAAAACTGTAATACTATCCCCATTAATATTCTGCAATTGCCCTACATCATCTTTTTCATAATCCCATAATTTTAAACTGTCAAAAATAACTTCTATTTCAGCAAATTTAAGATGAAGTACTTGACTGCTATCAATATTCTTTTTGATTGTTTGCGTTTTTGTAATGGAGTATGTATCCGCTAAAGCTTTCTGTGATACAGGTTTTGTTTCATTACAACAAAGTGTAAATGAAAGAATGAAAAAACTAAAAATTAAACGCATATATCTCATTCTCCAACTAATTATAACTAATATTCCTGAGACTGAAAGTCAGTAAAATCTATAATAATAATAAACCATTTAAGCCATCGCAAATCCAGAAATCTCCCTCATGTATGGTGCATGAAAACCTAAAACAAGGTCTTCTTTCGGTACGCCAGCATCTAACAATAATTGAGCTACAGGTATATCAGTAACATCGTGTTGTACCCAAATTTTATCGTTTCGGATGTCAAAATGAAAAACGCAATAATGAACTCTTCTGCGGTTTTCAAATCCCACCCGCACTAACTGATAACTATCCCTAAGCGTATCAACAATTATTTCATTTTCTACGTCTGGGAGATTGGCTGGCGTTATTTTAGCATATTTTTCTAAAATATTGGTAATAATATTGCGGTAATTTTCTATTTTATCCATTTTACAACAGTATTTAAGTCTGGATTAACAACGATAATTTTCATGTTTATTTCCTTTATAACCATCTGAGGAAAAGGAAGTTCAAAAACCTCTTCATAGACGTTATCCGTTATGCCTACGTACAAAATTCTTTCAGGTTCTTTTGTCTTCAAAGCAATTCGATAATCAATGAATTGCCCCACAGCTAAATGAAAATCATATACCTTTGATCTTGCCATTATGGATTTAATTTTATTTTCACAAATTTAACCACAATTTTAAGTTGTTACTATCCGTGTAGCATAATTCCAAAGGAATCTTAGCTTCTTTATTCTATTATGTTTTGAATAAAATTTCTACGATTCATGGGATTGGGGGATTAATTTTTTACAATTTTCTCAATATTCTTATCAGGAATCAGCCAAGTAATTGCTACTAACACAAAAATTGCACAAGAAACCAAAGGTAAAAAGTAGGCTATTATTGTAGCGATTGAATATAAAATAAGTGATACTAATTCTTTACGTCTATTACTGAGTACTTTTTTTAAAAAAGAATCTTCATCGTGTATTTTCAATAAACTTTTGGTTAAAATTGAATACGCAAACCCTGACATAAAAGCTACTATTGAGTAACATAAAACGGGTAAAGCCGCAAAATGTGATGTTCCCATCCATCCCGAAACAAAGGGAAGGAGCGATATCCAAAATAACAAATGACCATTTGCCCACAATACTTTCCCATTGACGTGTCTGACTACTTGAAACAAATGATGATGATTATTCCAGTAAATCATGACGAAGACAAAACTCAGGATATAACTCAGGAAAATGTCCAAAACAGGACGTAAATCTACAAAATTGGCACCCTTTGGCACTTTCATTTCTAATACCATGATTGTGACAATAATGGCTAAAACACCATCACTAAATGCTTCTAATCGGTTTTTTGTCATTCCATCATTTAAGTTAAACTAAAATTCATTTTGATATAGGGTAAGGTTATTTTACAACTAATTTTTGAACAATATTCTCGCATCGAACAAAATACATCCCTGATTTAAAATTCGCAATAGACACTAACATATTTTCTTGATAATCAGACTGATACATTTCCAATCCAAGTGTGTTCAGAATCTGAATCTTGACAGGTTTCTTCACGCCTTCGAGCCTAATTCTAATTTCCTGACTCGCTGGATTGGGCATAATTTTTATTGCGAAATTTGATACAGGTTCTTCGCTGGCAAGCACAGTTGAAGTTGTTCCGCCAGTCCCTGTGCCACCTGAAGTAGGAGCTTTTTCATTATCTGTTCCAAAGGTTGGGGCTTGAGCTTTAAACTTGCCAGTGCCATTCGGATTACGAGCATACGCTACATCATTTTGCTGAATTCCAAATGTTACACTATCTGCCAGTTGCTCTAATGGGGTATATAAATAAACAAATTCTCCATCGCTCGACAATTTGAAATTTGTATGCAGAGGACCTTGTTTTTCATCTTCATCTGCCCAAATAGTCAGATACCCTTTCCCTGAAATTTTTGTTCCCGTAGGAATTGCCCATTTTTTAGGTTTGGCAATGTCGTCCGTTAAAAAATACCCACTCACATCTACGGTATTATCGCTTTTGTTGTATAACTCAATCCAGTCATCAAATTGATTGCTTTCATCTTTTGCTCCTGTTTTATTTGAAGCCACTAACTCATTGATTACCAAACTACTCGCTACTGAATTTGTGCTTGATTGTACTCGATAAATAAAAATATCATGTTCTGCTCCAACTGGGGCATAACTCACAGATTTTGCAGTATTATTGCCCACAGCTTCTACATAAAAACGGATATAAGTTGAAGCCTTTTGTTTTGGAATTTTTACCCCAAATATTCCATCTTTCGCTACTAAATCATCATTTTTTCCGTCATCAAACATTTCTATTTTTGTAAAACGTCCATAAATTTCTGTTCCATAATACAAAAAAACTTGGGATACTGGAGTAGCCGTGGCAATTGCTGTACGCACTGTAACATCCTCATTAGCAGTAGGTTTCTGCCAAGCAACTCCGTTAGCATACATATTTACGCTTTGAATCGCAGGGGCAATTTCTTTTACTTCTGCATTTGCCAATAATGAATTTCTACGATTGGTAATAAAACTTTTTATCTTCTGAATTTCACTCTGAAACTGTGCGTAAGTTGTCGGTTTTTTAGGGTCTGCTTTTACAACAGAATCTATCTGAGCAGCGTATTTATCCAATAAAGCCGAGGATGATTTTTCATCAAAATACTCACTAATTAAAGTTCTGAGATGGGCTAAATATCGTTGTCTAATGGTTGGAGCTTGCAGGAGTTTGTTTAGCAAGGGATGAGTCGTTTTTTCTTGATTATAAAAAGGACTCCAAGTAGCCGCATTAGCCGCCATGACAGTATTTCCGTCATAATCATAAGAGATAAAGCGTCCTGTTGTGGTTTCGTGGGTCAAGTAATAATCCATCCCACCTTTGTTGATGTAACTATCATCGTCAGAAAAGATATTTTCAGACGCTAAATGCCAAGTCTCACGGTCAATATCCAAATATTTACCTACCTCTTCTTCTAATTTAGCAATTTCGGTTTTGTTCAAAGCCTTTGTCATTTGCAGAAAATCCTTCCAAGGCTCTTTTTGTCCTGAACTATGAAGCGTATAGTATTTTTTGTAGGTAGTTGTATCATCATCAATGTAGTTCAATGAAGAAGTTCCAGCTCCAAAATTTCCTCCTCCTCCGCCACCGCCGCCACCTACGGGAGGAGTTGTACCTGTACCTGAAGGGGCTTCACAACGCCAATTTGAGCCATCTTTATTTGGAAACCATTCTCCCAAAAAATCCTTATTTTCTTGTTGAATATTCTGATACGTTCCCCAATCTTTTCCATTAATATAAAGGTGTACAAAACTGGCTTTGGCTGCCAACATATTTCTACGAATATTGTGGTAATAGAAAACTTCTCGTAGAAAAGAAGGGTCTTCAAAAGAATTATTAAGGTTGAAAGTCTGATAACCATCAATATTTTGCTTTGGTTTTATGAAATCTAAAGAAATATTGAAAGAAAATTTTTCAGATGTAGAACTTGCTACTCTTTGATAAGACGTTTGCCCCTTGAAACGTATGCCAACACTATCATACTTTACTCCATTGATGGTCATGTTGGCTAAAATCTCTTTTTTAGAGGCATAATTTGCCTTCATTTGAGCAATGAAATCTGATTGGGTAAAAGTAATATTCATGACGGTAATTTTAGTTTCGTCATAAACTCCGGTAGCAGGTTTACCGCCCGATTGCAGCATTTTACCATCGGTAGAAAAATAAAATTCTCTTGGTAAATTCTGTGAAAAACCAGTGGCAGAAAATAGTAGGAATGTAAAAAACAGAAGAGATTTTTTCATATTGATGATTAGTATTTGTTTGGTTTCATTCGATTAATCTACTTCAATTAGTTCATCACAATTCCACCTCTACCCAATCATCAATTTGTTTTTCATCGTTTGGTTTCTTGCGAAAGTATTTTACTTGCTACAATCTATCCTTAAAACTCTCATAACCAAAAGACTTTATCAATTCAAAAGTTTCGTTTTCTCGCCAAATACCAATTGAGGGCAAACCTACACCGTTGAAAGTTGTGGTTTTAACCATTGTATAATGAATCATATCATCAAATACGATGCTATCGCCAATTTGGAGGGGTTTGTCGAAACTATAATCTCCGTAAAAATCTCCTGCCAAACAAGTCATTCCTCCAAAACGGTAGGTAGGTTTCCCTTCCACAGGCTCGTGATATGCTCCCAAAATTTTAGGTTTATAGGGCATTTCTAATGTATCGGGCAAATGTGCCGCAAAACTCATATCCAAAATTGCTACATCAATTCCTTGGGCATCAACAATATCCAAAACCGTAGAAGTAAGATAGCCCGTTTTCCAACCAACTGCCGAGCCTGGTTCCATGATAATAGCGAGATTGGGATAACGTTTTTTTAGATTTCTCAGTAAACCTATCAGGTGTTCTATATTATATCCTTCCTTCGTCATGAGGTGTCCTCCGCCTAAATTCAGCCATTTTACTTGGGGCAATAAATCTCCAAAACGCTCTTCTATGGCATTCAAAGTTCGTTCTAAAGTAAAGGAGTCGTTTTCGCATAATGTATGTGAATGTAAACCTTCTACACCTTCGGGCAAACGCTGACCGAGTGCATCACGAGTCATGCCCAGCCGAGAACCAGCAATACATGGATTGTACATATCTGTCTCAACCTCAGAGTATTGCGGATTTATTCTTACACCGCAAGAGATTCCATTGGCACGAGCGGTTGCTCCAAATTTCTCTAATTGTTTCAAAGAATTAAAGGTGATATTAGATGAATAAGACATCAGTTCATCAAACTCTGATTCCAAATATGCAGGTGAATACACGTGTGCTTTAGACCCCATTTCCTCAAAACCTAAACGGGCTTCATGAAGAGAACTTGCCGTTGAACCTGCTAAGTATTGTTTCACCAATGGGAAGGTACTATACATCGAAAAACCTTTTAAGGCACAAATAATTTCTATGTCAGCTTGTTGCTGAACATATTGCATCAACTCTAAATTTTTACGAAGCAATGAATCTTCTAAAACGTAACAAGGTGACGGTATTTTTGAAAAATCAATCATGATATTTGTTGTAACACGACTTTACAAGCCGTGAATGAATGAATCAATTGAAGTTATGTACTAAGTCTTTAGTATTAGGTATTAAGATGTCCCGTTCTGAAAGTAAAATAATACAACGGATGTTTATACTTCATTACAAAATTTTATTTTAGAATAGCCCTTTGTTTCTATTATTCGTTTTGTGTCAAATACTTAGGACTTAATACATAATACTTTGGACAAAACTTTTATTTACTCTAAAATTCCAATTTTCAAGTAGCTTTCTGCTCCTTTTTGGTGAAACACTTTGTGCGTAGCCTTCTGATAATCAGACTCTTCTGCTTTGAAAATATTCATAAATTTCTGTGGATTACGGTCTGCCCACGGGAAACATGAACTCTGAATCTGCACCATTATCTTATGTCCCTTTTTGAACGTATGCAATACATCTTGTAGTTCCAAACTCAGGTCAGTTACTTGATTTGGCACAAAAGGTTCTGGTTTCGATTCACTATTTCTGTATTTCCCTCGAATAATTTCTGAACGTACCAATTGCTGATAATTCCCCAAAACAACTTCTGATTTTGGGTCAGGGTTCTCGGTATCTTTTGGATAAACGTCAATCACCTTCACGACCCAATCGGCATCTGTTCCTGTGGTAGAAACCTTTAAAAATGCTTTAATGATTCCCGAAAGTGTCATATCTTTTTCTAAAATATCAGTCTGAAAGCTAATAACATCTGGTCGAGAATAGGCAAAACGTTGGTCACCCACCATATACGAAGATGAAAATCCATCATTAATTTTTGCGTAAAAAGGTACAGGTTTATTAGGGTCAGAGATGTACTCAGTCGAAGCATTTTCTGCCGAGGGAGCATCAAAACCAAGTTTTCCGTTGGGTTGGAGATACAAATTTTTCTCCTGAGTCCCTTTGGCAGGATAAGTATCAAACGAACGCCATTTATTAGTTCCAGTTTCAAAGAGAGTGGCTTCGGGTAAATCCAGAGGTTTAGAGTCATCAATCAAATAATGACGAAAGAATTTTGCTTCAATATTTTCTTGAAAGTAAGGAGAAACCTTTGACCCAAAATCAACATCTGCTAAAAATTGACCCGATGAATCTTCCCAACCTCCGTGCGTCCAAGGACCAACCACAAAAATATTTTTGATGTTTGGATTTTGTTTCTCAATGGCTTTGTAGGTATTAAAAGTTCCAAATAAATCTTGTTCGTCGTACCAACCACCCACAATCATCACAGCGTGCTTAATTCCTTTGAGATGGGGTAAAATATTGCGTATTTTCCAATGTTCATCATAATCTGGATGATCAAAAGGTTCACGATAAAATGAGTTTTTACCTTTATAAAAACCCTCCTCTGAGTTTTTTGTAGTCTTAACTTCATTCAAATAATAGTCGTATCCGTCAGGGTTATTTGTTTCAAAATAAACTGGCGGGGAAGTAGTAGTAGGCTTTGATTGATCTTGAAAATAATTATAAAATCCAAAGTTCGCCGCAATCATGAAAGCACCGTTATGGAATGTATCATCTCTACGTAAATCTGCCATGGGTGCTTGTGGCGAAGACGCTTTCAAGGCTGGATGTTCAGAAACTGACCCCGCCGATGTGAAAAAGCCTGGATAAGAAATACCCCATTGACCAACTTTTCCATTATTATTTTTGATGTTTTTTACAAGCCAGTCAATCGTATCGTATGTATCTGAGGCTTCATCAATATCAGTTTTTGTCTTTTTATTATCAATATGAGGAGTCATTTCAACAAACTTTCCTTCGGAAGCCCAACGTCCCCTAACATCCTGATATACAACAATATAGTTTTCTCTAAGCATGAAAGGATTTGGTCCAATTCGTCTTTGAAATTTGTTAGCTCCGTAGGGCGAACAAGTGTAAGGCGTACGACTCATGATGATAGGAAACTTCTTAGTCAAATCTTTCGGAGCATAGATTTGGGTAAATAATTTCACTCCATCCCGCATCTGAACCATCACTTCAGTCTTAGTATAGTTAGCACGGACATAAGCACTGTCTTGCGAAAGTGTAAATGGATAAGGAGATTCTGATTTTTGGGCATTTACCAAAATAGGAAAAAGCAAAAGGCACAAGAGTATTTTTTTCATTTTATTATTGTTGATAAGAAACATGAGTACAATTTACAGCAAAGCAAGCAAAAGCTAAACTTGATTGAGTAATTTTGTATTAGAAATGTAAACCACTTACGAATTGAAATCAAACAATTGAACAATGTTTCACTAATAAAAAACCATCAACATGAAAGCATTTTTTCTATTTATTGCTACAATTATTTGTTTTCAAATCAATGCACAAGATGCAATTGGTTATAAAACACCCCCAACTGCCATTTTGAATTTAGCAACTGCAAAACCATCCCCTGGTGTCAGTATCAATGATAAAGGTGATTGGATGTTGATTATTGAACGTAGTGCCATGCCTACTGTTGAAGAATTGGCACAACCCGAATTACGGATTGCAGGGCTACGGATTAATCCTAATAACTTTTCGCCAAGTCGCTCAACTTATGCCATTGGTTTGTCTTTGAAAGATATTAAAACTGGTCAGGATTTTACAATTACTGGACTGCCAATAAACCTAAAGGCAGGTAATTTTCAATGGAGTCCGAACGATGATAAAATTGCTTTTTCACAAACAAATGCAGATAATATTGACCTGTATGTGATTGATTTAAAGACTAAAAAAGCAAGTAAAACTAATCAAACACCTTTGAATATTGTCATAAACGATTTGTCTTGGTTAGACAATAACAGCATTTTGTATTTTACAACTTTGAGTCCTGCCAAAGATGCTCCTAAAAAATCTTTGACCCCCAAAGGACCAACTGTTCAACAAAATATGGGTAAAGTAGCCGCAAGTGTAACCTACCAAGATTTGATAAAATCTCCCTATGACGAGCAACTTTTTGAATTTTATACAACTACTCAGTTAGTAAAAAATACCAATGGTGTGGAAACAAAAATTGGTATTCCTCAAATTTATAATTCTGCTATTGCGTCGCCAGATAAGAAATATTTTTTGGTAGAAAAAATTGAAAAACCTTTTAGTTATTTAGTGCCAGTAAATGGTTTTAATTCATCCATGATCATTACAGATTTAGATGGAAAAATAGTAAAAAATGTTGCTAAAATTCCAAGTTCAGAGCTTGCCCCAACGGGTTATGATAATGTGCTGAATGCTTCCAGAGGTCATTCTTGGATAAATACTTTGCCAAATACAATTACTTGGATTGAACCTTTAGATAGTGGTTTAATTAAAAAGAAAGTAGAGTTTCATGATGTTGCGTATATGCAAGCAGCCCCTTTCACGGCTATGCCAACTGAGCTAATAAAAACGCCCATGAGAATGGGAAGTATTTCAGGATTGAGCGAAAATGAGATACTTTTTTCTGAATATTCAAGAGTAAAACATCAGCAAAAGTTGAGCAAGTTAGATTTCGTCAAGAAAGAGACAAAAAACTTAATTGACCGCAGTACAGATGATGCCTATAACGACCCAGGAACACCCGTAAATGCGATGAATAAATTTGGTAAAAACACTATAAAAGTCTTGGCAAATCGTACTATTTTAATGCGAGGTGCGGGTTCTTCGCCCAAAGGAGACTTGCCTTTTTTGAATTCTTTTAATCTTGATACTAAAGAAACTAAAACACTTTGGAAATGCCAAGAACCTTATTATGAAGTAGTTACAGGGATTTTAGATTTTGATAAATTGAGTTTCGTAACCAGTCGTCAAGGACAAAACGAAACACCCAACTATTATTTGTACAACGGAGGAAATACAGGAAAACAACTAACAAATTTCCCTGACCCTCAGCCAGAATTGAGAGGAATCACGAAAGAAAAAATTACCTATAAACGCAAAGATGGTGTTGATTTGGCAGCAGATTTATACCTGCCAAAAGGATATTCAAAAGAAAAAGATGGTGCTTTACCCGTGATTATGTGGGCGTATCCTCGTGAGTTTAAGAGTAGCAATGATGCTGCTCAAATCAGAGGTAGTAAATATACATTTGTTCGAGTAAATTGGGGTTCACCAGTCTTTTGGGCAACGCAAGGTTATGCTGTTATGGACAACACAGAATTCCCGATTGTGGGCGAAGGTGACAAACAACCCAACGATAATTTTATTGAACAATTGGTGTGGAATGCTGAAGCTGCGATTAATAAAATTGCCAATTTGGGCGTCGGCGACAGTACTCGTGTGGCAGTAGGTGGACATAGCTATGGGGCGTTTATGACTACGAATTTATTGGCACATTGCAAATTATTCAAAGCAGGAATTGCTCGTAGTGGGGCGTACAACCGTTCTTTGACTCCTTTTGGCTTCCAGAATGAAGAGCGTACTTATTGGCAAGCTCCAGAATTGTATTTTAAAATGAGTCCGTTTAGTTATGCGAATCAGATCAAAACGCCATTATTAATGATTCATGGAGAAATGGATAATAACCCTGGGACTTTCCCGATTCAGAGTGAACGATTATTTAATGCCATTAAAGGGCATGGCGGTACAGTACGGTTTGTACAATTGCCTTATGAAAGTCACGGTTATGCTGGAAAAGAAAATATCTTACATTTGCTTTGGGAACAACACGAGTGGTTAGAAAAGTATGTAAAAAACCGTCAGGCGAGATAGGAAATTATGACTAATCTTTTCAAAAAACTCAATTTTAAAGAACAGGAGGTAATTGTTTCAATCAATAGCCCTAAATCATTTGATGCAGAACTTGTTGAAATGGAGACTTTTGCAACCATTGCCAAAACCTTAAACGAAGTATCTGAAATAGAATTCGCCTTATGTTTTGTTACAAAACAAATGGAAGTTGACACTTTTATTGAGGAAGTTTATGACAAATTAAAGGGCGATGCGATTCTCTGGATGTGCTATCCGAAAGGAAGTTCTAAAAATTATCAATGTGAATTTAACCGTGATACTGGTTGGGCAATGCTCGCACAAAAAGGTTTAGAAACTGTCAGACAAGTAGCAATTGATGAAGATTGGAGTGCTTTACGTTTCAGAAAAGTTGAATTCGTAAAAACTATCACAAGACGAGAAAGTTACGCACTAACAGAGGAGGCAAAAAAGAGAACTCCTCAGAAAGGGGTTTAGACTTAGCTGATTTTATAACGTTCATTAAGATATTTTCAATTTGTTTCCTCAAATCAATTTCTGATGAGCCGCCAATTTTATGAGCGATGCTGTGTTATTTACCTCAAATTTTGTTAGCAGATTTTTTCTGTGACTGTCAATAGTAAGGACACTTACAAATAATTTATCTGCGATTTGTTGGCTGGTAAGTCCTTCTGCGATGTGTTCCAATACCTCTTTTTCACGGGGAGTCAATATTGTGGTTGGTTTTGGATTTTCGGCTGAGGTACTTGTTTCCAAATTTACATTCATAAAATAACTCCCTGTATGCACCTGATGGATAGCCATGAGGATTTCTTCTTTGGAGGAATTTTTGAGCAAATAGCCCATTGCTCCATTCTGAATCATCCGAGAAATATAACTTCTTTCAGAAAAAGTACTAAGTGCAATGCACCGCACATCTGGGAATTCCTCTTTGATTTTTTTGCATAATTCTATCCCACTAATATCTGGTAGATTAATGTCGAGAAAGGCAATATCAATGCTATTTTCTTTCAAAAAAGCGATGGCATCAAAGGCATTTGAGGCTGTACCGACAACCGTTATCGTGTCATTATCTGCTAATAAAGCCTTGATTCCCTCTAAAATAAGCGGATGGTCATCTACAATTAGGATTTTTATCATGTTAAGTTTTGAACCTGTTTAATCTTATTCCTTTCGTTGTAAATAGTCTCATTTTCAATCTGATAGTTCAAAATTTATTCAACGTAGCTCTGCTATCAGTTCCACTGTGGATTTATAAATTTTAAACTATCAGATTAAAAATGAAATCAATTTGTATCGGGCGACGATTCGCTCAAAACGAAAAGATTAAACAGGTTCATTTTCGATTTCGATGAGTGTCAATGTTCCTTTTCCTTCCGAAGATTGAATGTCTATTTTTCCATTCAGATATGCTACTCTATTTTCTACATTTTGCATTCCAATTCCTTTGGCTTCGTTTAATTTATTGATGTCAAAACCTTTTCCGTTGTCTTCTACACTGATGGTCAGGTGTTGGTCGTCTTGGTTTAGTTGCACAAATACTTCTGTTGCCTCGGCGTGTTTGAGGGTATTATTGAGTAATTCTTGAATAATTCGATAAATGGTAACCTCCACGGTTTGGTCTAATCTTTTATCAAAATTGTAGGATTGGAAATACACTTTTATTATACCAGACTGCGAAATTCCCTCACAGAAGTCATTGAGGGCATCTTTTAGTCCAAATTTCAACAGAGCTTCGGGCATCATGCTATGTGCCACACGTCGCATTTCGGCAATGGCATTGTCTAATTGTCCCAAGGCACGGGAGAAAGTATTAGCACTTTGTTCGGATAAAATTACATTTCCAGTCATGTTATTGAGGGTGAGTTTAATGCCAGATAACAGACCACCGAGTCCATCGTGTAAATCACGGGCAAGGCGGCTACGTTCTTCTTCTTGTCCTTGAATGATGGACTCAGAGGCGGTTAATTGTTTTTCTTTTTGGAGGGTAAGAATCTCATTTTCAGCTAATTTTCTACGGTAGTTGATATTGCGATAGCCGATAAAACCTATCAAAGCCACAACAAAAAGACCAGCTATTAGGCTGTAAATGAGAGTGTTCTGTTTTTGTAAAACAATATCCTTTTGAGCTTTTTGCTTTTCTAAATCAATGATTTGTGTTTGTTTTTTTTCTGATTCATACTTAATATTCCAAAAAAGAGCCTTGTTTGTATTTTCGACTATATCTAAACTGTCTTTAAGATTCTTTGATTTTTCTAAGTATGAATGAGCTTCTTTATAACGGTGAGAAGATTTTTCAATGGTGGATAAATTGAGGAAAATATTAACTTTTGAAGCTCCATTTTGATTTTTTAATAATTCCAAAAATATCTGTTGAGCTTCATAATATTTTTTTAGTTTCATCAAAATTTCTCCTTTATTAAATTTAGTAGCATTTAAGTCCATTTTGTTGCCCTCTCTCAAATATAATTCTATCACTTTGTTAAGATAATTTAACGCTAATTCATAGTTCTTTTTATTGCTCTCAATCATACTTGATAACTCATAAAAATAGGTATAATAGGAATCAAAATTTGTAGAGTCTATTGTTTTTTTAAATAACTTTAATTCTATTTCTGCCTCGTAATTTTTACCCAATAAAATCAAAGACTTTATCCTATTATTATTGGCTGGAATAAGACCCCAATAGGTATTATTGAAATCACCATTCACAAACTTTTCACCATGCTTTATAGCTTGTAGCGAAAATTTGAGAGATTCTTCATATTTACCAAGTGTTATATACATATCAGAAATCATAACACAGCCATTATAAGATATTCCCTGGTCTATATTTTTAAAATACTCATAGGCATCTAATAAATACTTCAAACTTGTATTATAGTCTCCATAAAAATTGGTAATATTTGTCAAATCCCCATAAATCATGAATTTTGTTTTTTTTGCCCATTTTTGGTCTTTGTATTTATCACAATACAAAATTGCTTGTTGAAAAATCTCATAACTTTTTATAGGCTTATTTTGCACCATAGCAATATTTGCTTTTGTTTTAATACAATTTGCAATACCTTCAAAATGATTAGTTTGTCTAAAAATCTCCTCTGCCTTTGTGTTATACTTTATTGCTCTATTTACATTGATAAAAAGATAGCTCAAAGCGTACCATTCGTAGTTTTTCCCTCGTTTTAGTAAATTTTTTTCAATCAGAATATGTTTTGTCTCCAATGTATCAATATCAGTTTGTGAATATACATTTGAGCCAATGAGTAGGATGAAAATTCCCAGAAGTAATCGTGAAAATGTTTTGCAAATCATGTCGTCAGATTTTATACAAATTTCAAAAATAAAACCGTTTAATAAAATCCCCTAAAAACAGGAGATTTAAAATATCCTACTTTTTGGGGATTGATTGATATTGATTAAATGGTAAAATTTGTGGTAGTCTTACTAAAGTCATTTTTTTCTTTCCCGAAGATGAAAAAATTGCTTAAACCCTCAAACAATTACCATGAAAAACTCATTAACGCTTCTTGTTATCTTGTTGCTGACCGTGATGTCATGTAGCAAACAATTAGAAATCATTCCCGAAAAAGCTGTGGTCTTTGTTCAAACTCAGACGGGTACGCCCATCGGAGGAATGGTCAATGCCACCATCACCGCTAATGGTGGAACAGCCATTTTGCCCTCTGTTGGCGTAAAAGTAGTCGTTCCCGCAGGGGCAATGACCACAGACTCTCAACTCAGCATTCAACAAGTCAGTAATATACTAAATTCCAATGAAAAAGCCATCAGAATATCAGGTGATTGGATAAAACCTATTTCGATAGAATATCAATTAACAGACTCAGAATCAGGAAATTACAATATCTTCGTGGGTATGCCTACGGGCGTATGGGTAGGTGCAAAAAAGGCTAAGGTTTCAGGTAATACGATGTCTGTCAGACTCGGACCAAATTCAGGTCCTGACATCAAAGGAGGGCGAGTAGCTGCCAAAACGTATGATTTAGCCTTTGCAAAATTCTTCACAATGAAACCTGAAAGAGTAGTCTTAGATTTGGGTAAAACCCAACAATTTGTAGCGTATGCCAAAGAAGGTTTTATCCCTCGAAAACACGTCAATGGTTCTTTAATTACAAGCGAGAGTGAGTTAAATTCCTACCTGAAAAAACTTGATGAAATAGATGCTCCACCGAATACAGACGATGAACTCGTCCCCTTAGCCCCTTCCAGAAATGCTACTGCCGACGATGAACTCGTCCCCATAGCGGTTTATGCCAAAGAATATCCTTTCTCAAACACCAAAGAAGGCTATACTCGTTTATGGAAAATCAATCAAGGCGTAGGTTCAGTCAATAGCAACGGACTTTACACAGCACCCAACGATGAGGCATCAAAAGGTAAAACTGCCGAAGTCTGGTTTTTGAGTCAGAATAATAAAAATACCGCTCAAAATCTTGTGGTGGGGGCAAATATCAGAATTAATGATGGGTTAGTTAGGTATTCAGGAACAATAACTATGAAGGAAAAAATACTTAACGCCTTGGGAGAAAGTATTGAAACTTCCTATTCGTCAAAGGTTATTCTGACAAATAGTTTAAATTTAAGTACCAATTATACTACTGGTGTCAAAGTTGGAACAAGTACAGTTCATAATATTAGCACAGTCGTAGAGTTATTTTCTTCAACGAGTAAAGATGGCAAATATACGGTTAACTTAGCTGGTTCTTGTTCGACAGAAGGTACGAAGGCTGGTAATGTAAGCCTCAATGTCTATCCTGAAAAAAAATATTATTCTTTTGACGGTTTTCTAACAAATGAAACGAATCAATGCCAAGTCGATATTTTTTGCGATGGTTGCTTTCCCAAAAATAGAACTGAAAAAAGATTGTTTTATGGAGATTTATTTTTTGATATTCCTCAGCATCCTTATAACGGAGAAAAAACACTTTCTGGAAGTTTTACCCAAACTCGGCTTGGGGGAATAACGGCTATCGTAACATGGAATTTAGTAAAAGAATAATATCAAAACTCTTGCCCCATGAAAAACTCATTAACGCTTCTTGTTATCTTGTTGCTGACCGTGATGTCATGTAGTAAACAATTAGAAATTACTCCCGAAAAAGCTGTGGTTTTTGTTCAAACTCAGACGGGTACGCCCATCGGAGGAATGGTCAATACCACCATCACCGCTACTGGTGGAACAGCCATTTTGCCCTCTGTTGGCGTAAAAGTAATCGTTCCCGCAGGAGCAATGCCCACAGGCTCACAACTCAGCATTCAACAAGTCAGTAATATACTAAATTCCAATGAAAAAGCCATCAGAATATCAGGTGATTGGATAAAACCTATTTCGATAGAATATCAATTAACCAATTCAGAATCAGGGAATTACAATGTTTTCGTGAGTATACCTATGGGTGTATGGGTAGGAGCGAAAAAGGCTAAGGTTTCAGGTAATACGATGTCTGTCAGACTCGGACCAAATTCAGGTCCTGACATCAAAGGAGGGCGAGTAGCTGCCAAAACGTACGATTTAGCTTTTGCAAAATTCTTCACCATAAAACCTGATAGAGTAGCTTTGGATTTGGGCAAAACCCAACAATTTGTAGCGTATGCCAAAGAAGGTTTTGTTCCACGAAAGCACGTCAATGGTTCTTTAATTACAAGCGAGAGTGAGTTAAATTCCTACCTGAAAAAACTTGATGAAATAGATGCTTCCGTTGCTTCTGACGATGATTTAGTGCCATTAGCTCCTCCTAAAAATGCTACTGCCGACGATGAACTAGTCCCCATAGCGGTTTATGCCAAAGAATATCCTTTCTCAAACACCAAGGAGGGCTATACTCGTTTATGGAAAATCAATCAAGGCGTAGGTTCAGTCAATAGTAATGGACTTTACACAGCACCAAGCGATGAAGCATCAAAAGGTAAAACTGCCGAAGTCTGGTTTTTGAGTCAGAATAATAAAAATACCGCTCAAAATCTTGTGGTGGGGGCAAATATCAGAATTAATGATGGTTTACAACGATATGAAGGTACTGTAAAAGTAACCAATGTACTTGTTTCAAAAGAATCAAATAATGTTACACGTACTCGTACAATCGTATTGTCCGCTAAAATTACCCTTATCAATTCGACAGGCGTTCCGTGGGCATATAAGCATGAGGCTAATCCTAAAAGTACTATTAAAACAACAGTTGATGACTATTTAGAAATTACGAGTGATGGAGAAGTGAAAATTCAATTTACGGGAGACCGCTCGAAAACGACTGATGGAGGGCTTTGGTACTTAGATTTTGAGAAAGATTATAAAACCTACAAAATGGATGGTTCGATTGATGGACTTTGTGCGACATCAGTTTATTGTAAAAGATGTTCTCCTCAAAACTCCACTGAAAATGACCGTTTTGCCAGTAGTGATTTTGCGACTGGATATAATTTCAAACAAACGCCTGTCCAGACGGTCACAAACTTAGATGTCATCACAGGTAAATTAGTTACGAATACCAAAGTCAGTAATTCAGATTTGACTATCACGAGCGAGTGGAATTTTAAATTGGTCAAATAATCCTAACAGCACATGAAATCTTCAAAACGACTACTCGAAGAGGATTTTTACCTTTCCAAAACCTCTGTACGTGTTTGCTATAATATGGAATTTAGTAAAAGAATAATATCAAAAACTCTTGCCCCATGAAAAAAATAATACTTACTATCTTGCTGATAATTAGTGTATTATCGTCATTTTCTCAACAAGCCACGGACATTGATTCTCAAAGTTTGATAGTGCCACGGTATGCAAATTTAACAGCTATAACGGCAGCTATTCCAAGCCCACAAACGGGTATGATGGTTTATAATATTGGTACGCAGTCGTATTGGTATTATAATGGTAGTTGGACAAATTTTTCAGTTACAGTAAGTGGTAATTCTTGGGCAACAACTGGTAATGCCAGCACCAACCCTGCCAGTAACTTTTTTGGTACTACCGACAACAATGATTTAGTCTTTAAAAGAAATAACATTTTAGTTGGTAAAATTGACGATGCACTCAATAATACTTCCTTTGGGCAAAATGCCTTAGCCGCTAATATTTCAGGAGATTTTAATACCGCCCTTGGGTATTATGCTTTAGCAACAAATACCTATGGGCATCGGAATACTGCAATCGGGCAAAAATCATTATTGTATAATACCACTGGAGCATACAATACTGCAATAGGCTTAGGCTCTTTGTTTTCTAACTCTTCAGGATATAGTAACACCGCAAATGGTTATGGTTCAATGCAATCAAATACAGCTGGATTTGGTAATACTGCCAACGGTTTGCAAGCACTCTACGCAAACACGATTGGTGAGTATAATACCGCCAACGGGTTAAATTCTTTGTATAGGAATACATACGGAAACTCTAATACTGCCAGTGGAACAAATGCAGCGAATTATAATACAACTGGTGACGGCAATACAGCCATGGGTGCAAGTTCTTTGTTCTCCAATAGCACAGGGGGTTATAATACTGCCTATGGTACCGTTGCTCTTTCAAATTTAACAACGGGTAATAATAATATTGGTTTAGGTGCTGGTGTAAATGTGCCAAATAATGCAGGAAACTATCAAATGAGTATCGGTAATGTCATTTATGGTGCCGATATGAGTACTACGGCATCAGGTAGAATCGGAATAGGAGTACAAGTACCGACTGAAAAATTAGAGGTAGCAGGGAAAACGAAAACTACGGATTTGCAAGTATTAAACGGTGTAAGAATTGAGGGTCCAGCAACATTAGGTTCAGGAATCAAAGCTCTTAGTTTGGGAGGTTACGGGGATTTTGGAGTGGATGTTCCTGGTATAATCAATGGTAGATTTCTGGTAAAAGAAAATGGAAACGTTGGTATTGGCGTGACAAACCCTTTATTTCCATTATCCGTAAAAGGAAGAATTCAGGTTTTTGACTTAGGGGCTGGTGAAAGTGCAGGGATTTGGCTAAATAGTATTGGCAACACACAGCTCAATACTTTTCTTGGGATTAATCCTGCGAATGATTTCGGTATTTATAGCCAAACTTTAACAAGTAATGTATTTACAGTAAAAATGTCTAATGGAAATATCGGAATCAATACCCAAACGCCCAAAAGCAAGTTAGAAGTCAATGGGACTTTGGCAACTAAGCTAATAATTACAAATTTTAATTCAACATTAGACGAAACCGCATCTGTTTGGATTTTTACACAACCAGTAAATGTCACATTTCCTGATGCAAGTATGTGTGAAAACCGCCGCTATGTTATTGTAAATAGAGGCAATAATTTTATGAATGTAAATAATTCAAATTATATTAACTTTTCTGGATTTAACACATATTCTATTCCAGCTAATTCAAGCATCGAAATCATTTCAGACGGTACAAACTGGCTTCAAATAAAATAAACTCATGAAAAAAGTCATACTCACTATCTTACTGATAATCAAAACAGTAAGTGCTTTTTCTCAAACTTGCCCCGTCATCTCCTCCGCTTGGGACACCCACACGGACAATAGCACATTAAGCCCGTATGCCATCGCTACCGATGACTTGGGCAATGTATTTATTGCTGGATATTTCAACACAACTTCCAGTTTTAATAATGGAGTCCCGTCTATTTCAGCTTCGAGTGGTTCATTGTTCATTGTCAAATATGATAAATTTGGGAATACCCAATGGGCAGTCAATGCGGGTGCTAATTCGCTTAATGATGAGATTTTGGGTATTACTGTAAGTCCAGATGGTAGCCAAATTTTTGTGACAGGGCATTTTTCTTCTGTTGTTTCATTTGGTTCAACCACACTCACCCCTACCATAAGCAATGCTTCGGTATATTCACAAGATATTTTTGTGGCAAAACTCATAGACACTGGCGGAAATAGAAATTGGGCTTGGGCAGTAAAGGCAGGCGGAAAAGGCTATGATACTGCCGTGTCAATGGCGAGAGATAATATGGGCAAAATATACGTGGGAGGCACATTAGATGCCTATACACCTGATGGAGCAAACAATGAAGCGGTAGTTTTTGGTTCATTAGCCACCATCAACTGTGTGCAGAACAAAGATTCTTTTGTAGCTCGTTTGACTGACAATGGCACGTCTGCAACTTGGGATTGGGTAAAAACTTCTACGGTAAATGTAGCTTGTTCAGTTACCAATGATTTTGAAGACCGACTCAATGGAATAGCCGTAAATAAAACGAACGGCGATGTATTTATTACAGGGTTTTATTATCAACCAGTAGGTTCGCCAGGTGCTGTGCCTCTGATTTCGTTTGGAAGTACCCAATTTCCTGCAACTTATGGTTATGATGCTTATTTTGCCAAACTTGATACTGACGGTAACTGGCAATGGGCAACCAAAGCGGGTGGACCAAGTTCTGTTAGTTTTGGAGACCAAAATGGTAAATCAATAGCTGTTGATAGTGTAGGGAATTTTTTTGTGATGGGCGATTTTACGAATACAATGGCATTTGGAGTAAATTCAAATGAAATTACAGCCCTTACTACCACAGGTTCAGCCTCTGGTCGTGATGTTTTTATAGGAAAAATAAATGCCAATGGCACGTGGGCGTGGGCAAAAAAAATGGGCGGAACATCAGGCGATTATGGTGGTGGGATTAAGTACAACAATGGTCAGATTTGGGGAATTGGGTCATTTACTGGTACAGCATCTTTCAAAACTACCAATCAACTCACTTCGGCAGGTTCAGAAGATATTTTTTTAGTAAATCTTGATAAAAATGGTAACTGGCTTGGCGATGGAGCAACAAGTGCTGGTGGTACAGGCATTGATGGTTTTTATCCAAGCACTTGGGCGAATCAAAGAATTGCCTTCGATGTGGACAAAAATAATGTGCCTGTTGCCGCAGGTCGATATAATAATCCCGCAACTTTTGGTAGTACAATTTTGACTAAACCGAGTCAAGATTCTTTTGTTTTTAGAGCAAATTGTGGAGAGACTCCTTCTGCATCAGCTTGCAATGCTACCATGTCGGCTTTTAATCCTTGTAATACTGGTAATGAAAGATTTAGAGTGATGGCAATGACCAAAGATGCCACGGGGAATACTTATTTGGCAGGAAAAGTCACTACGGTTTTTAGTGTGATAAATACAAGTAATTCTGTCCAATTTGTTTATCCAGAAGACGGAACAGCTGTTGTCATTAAATACAATGCCAATAATCAAGCTGTTTATGTCATGCAAGGCGGTGGAGACAATGCCATTATCAATGATATAACTTTGATAAATGGAAATCCCGTAGTTACTGGTGATTATTCTGGTACAGCAACTTTCACGAAATTTAGTTCTCTTTTAGGTGGATTAACAACCACATTTGAGATTGTAACAAGTGCAGGAGGAAGTGATATTTTTGTAGCCGAAATCCAAACCCGAACCACTGGCGGCTTTCCTTTTATCTCATCTGCAACCGCTTGGAGTTATATAAAATATGCTGGTGGTCTTGTAAACGACCATGCCTCGGCAGTTACCTCAAATGGGATAGATCAAGTAATGATAACAGGCTACATAGGTCAAACGGCTTCACCAACTAATTTTGGCTCTTTTTCTGTTCCATTTACTTTGGGTACTTACAATATGTATGCCGCCAAGATTAGTTATACTTTTAACTTTCTGGGAAATGTTACTGCTGTCAATTGGGCTTATGTAAGTACACCCGTACAACCTACAAGTCCCGTAACTGCGAGTAATGAATTTGGCATAGATATAGTAGCCAATCCCGCAGGAGAGGCTTTTTTGATAGGACATTATTCATTTACTGATGCTGCCAATCCGTCCCAAGCACCTGCATTTGGTTCTACCGTCCTGTTACCAACCCAGGTCTATGATATTTTTGTAGCAAAACTCAATACAAACGGTACATGGGCTTGGGCAACAAAATCAGGGAATAATACCATTGCACCATCACAAAGTAGGGCTCATAGTATTGTACTTGGTGATAATAACGATGTGTATATTGGGGCAAGTTTTTCATTATTTGGTGGGGATTTTCAAAAATTTGGGAATACTACCACCTCACAAATTCCAGCATTGAGCAATACGCAACTATACGATATTTTAGTCGGAAAAATCAATGGTTCGGGGCAATGGCAATGGGCAAAAATGGCATCAAGCTCTGGCAATGATATTGGCGGTGGAGTAGCTTATAAAAATGGGAAAGTGCATCTGACGGGTTATTTTGAAGGAACTGCCAATATTGGGGGAACAAATATTACTTCGGCAGGGCTGAGAGATTATTATTTTGCAAGACTAACAGCATTGGGACAATGGTTGCCTTCCTATACTCAAAGAGGCGGAGGTGCAGGGCAAGACATTCCGTATATAAAACCAGTAAATAATACCATGTATAGCTTAGAAGTAGATGCGGATGAAAATGATTATACGCTTGGCTATCATGCCAGTCCAGCTACGTTTGGTCTCTCAACGCTGTCACCGCCAGTTTCAACTTTAAATGCAGTTGTGATAAAAGCATTTTGTAGTACTTGTACTGTCAGTCCCATTACTTTGACAAATCCAGCACAGAATATTCCAAGTTTCAATCCAGAGCAAAAGACAGCCGTAGGCATCAACGCAACCAATTACGTAACAGGGGGCAATGTACTTTATCAGGGTGGAACATTTATTCAATTAGACCCAGGTTTTCAAGTAACTCCAGCCGTAACGCTTTTTCGGGTGCAAATGGGAGGGTGTAATTAAGGGCTTTTAGCTATTGGCAGTTGGCTATTAGCCAATAGCTAAAAGCCAACCGACCGCTCACCCAGATTTGCAATCGGGGTGGACTGGTTTTGCGACTGTGTCGCAGTTAGTAAACAAACAGAAACCTCTTAATTAAGCGTTGTTAATAGTTTTTTCTGATTCGTAAACTGCGACACAGTCGCAAGACCAAACCACCCCGATTGTAAATCGGAGGGTGTAATTAGTATTGGTTGACTTTTAGCTATTGGCGGTTGGCTATTAGCCAATAGCTAAAAGCCAACCGCCAATAGTTTTTCTCAAATTTCTAAAAAATCAAACTCATGAAAAATTACTTTTATCTCGTCTTAATTTTAGTGTTATCCTCAAACGCATCTCAGGCTCAGTCTCCTGTGGGTTTTCCAAATGGAATTGTCGTCGGACTTCCTACGATAACCATTCCTTCGGGC
>JAAFJL010000240.1 GCA_013298865.1 Cytophagales bacterium
TCAATAATCTTGACTTTCGTGATAATATCTTTTGGATTGGATGTGGGTTACACAATCTTAGAATAAGACACAGAATCAAAACATAAAATCTCACAAGTTCCAACAATTATCCTAATAAAGTTTAATAAAAATGACGAATTAATTACAGAAAGAATAGATAATCAAGAAAAGCTTTTTTGGTTAATAAATCGACTTTATGGATATAATATGCTAAATGCTTTAAAAGCAAATTTAGAAAAAAAAGAGATTTATGATTTTTATTCTACTGATGCAGAAGAGGAAATAATGAAACAATCAGCAAAAGGGAAACATATCTATGTAATGAATGGTAATTTAATATACGCAATACCTGGCTTTCCCGTAAAAGAAGTATCTGAATTTAGATTAACATCAAAAGATGAACAATTTTTAAAGAATTTATGTACAGAAATAGATGCTTTATATTGTATATCATTTAAGGCAATTGAATATCTATTTCCAGATTCTTTAAAAAATAATCAGTTAAAAATTGAAAATATTAGGAATATATTGGCGTACAATACAAATGAAACGTTTACTTCTGAAATTAAAAATTTATTTTTTAAAAATTTCCTTAAATCAACTATTTCTGATATGAAATTATTAAATGATATTTATCTACAAGGAGAATTGTTCACATTCTATAATTGCAAGGCGAATTTAGACTTAAAAGATATTTATATTGACCACATTATTTTCTTATTAAAAAACAATATAAATTTCTACAATAATTTAGAAACATGCGGATGTCCACAGAGAGTTTACAAATGCAATTTTTTATGGAATGAACTTTGGCAAAATAAAATTCGGTCAAATACGGAAAACATTCAACAAAACTACGTTACCGATTTAATGCTTATTCATGCGGCGAACAACTTATGGGTAGGTGGAGATGAAAAGTATAATTATATAGATTATTTGAAAGGAAATAACCTTCTAAATAATAAAGAAGAGTCTTTTAATTTAATTTCGAAGCTTTTTAAAAATGTTGATACAGATAAAGATGATGTATATAAACTTGGTAGTTTCAATATTTTTATCAATAAATTTGACATAAAACATTCATTAGATATAAAAGACTTTGATTATTTTTCAATATTAGCAGAAAACGGCTTTATTGAAAGACTATACAAAATGAGCCAAAATGATAGACTAGACCAATATACTGCAATGAGAGCCACATATTTTGAACAATCTTTCCCAAATTCTAAGAATAAAGATATTGTTAAAAATATTGGAAGGATTACGCAGGGACGATACAGTGCTTATGTGAACGAAAAAAATGAATATCTAAGCAATTACTTGGGCTTCGGAAGGAAGGCATCAAGTTCTTCGAGTAGTTCAAGTTCTTCAAACAGTTCTGACAATGAAGCCAAACAAGGGGGTTCTAAAAGTAACAGTGAATCGGATTTTGATAAATGCGAAAGAATTAATGTACCAAGTATCAAAAAAGTTGGAGAACGAGGCGTTTCTGGTTTTTCATACACATATTTAATTGAATTCAGCGATGGAATTTATGGAACACTCTATCTCGGCGACCCTTCAAATAAATATTTCATTAGCGATGGAATAAGGAATTACTATTATAAGTCATATTCCTCAGCACTAAACGCCTTGTACCGTTATAAAAAATGTGAATTTATATCAAAAATTGACAGGGACTAAATTTCCTCGGTGGACACTTTGTTGGCGGACAAAAGCGACTGCCACCAACATAGTATTTATGAAAAAGAGGGCAGATGGAAGTAATTGAACATCAGTACATTAATCAACATTTGCACCAGCGGACGGAATACTATGAAGCAGTTGGAAGTAACTCAACTTTGAAACAAAACCCAGCACCAGTTACGGGCTGACGAGTTCCAAATTCCCCCTTCTTCATAAATACTTTTTCGTTGTGCGATATTTTATGACGACCTAACAATCACATCGGACAGGATTAATTAACTTGCCCAATCAAAAACAAAATCTAAAATGAAGAAAATATTTGTATCAATCACACTACTATTTTTATTGAGTTGTTCGGACAAAAAAAAGTCTGACACCGAAACTTATATTGCAGGCTTTAAGACAATTCAAATCAAGGACACCACAAGAATATATAAACCAAAAACAGATACAACTGATTATTTACATTTTAGACCACTTGACATTGACGTTTGGTATCCAGCAAGTGCATCAACAAAGGACACAACTATTTTATTTCGCAACATATTGGGACTTTTAGAGAAAAGAGCAAACTACTACACCGCTTCAAATGCAGGAAACGGCATGACGCAACAATTAGCTCAATATTTTTGTGACGGTTTAAAATGTTCGGATTCAACAAAAGTGCTGAACTTTAAAACTCAAAGTTTCAAAAATGCAAAGCCAGCAGAAGACAAATTTCCTTTAATAATTTATCTTTCAGCCTTTAATGGAATGAGTTACGAAAACTTTACCTTATTTGAGGAATTAGCAAAAAAAGGATTTGTTGTTGCTTCAATAAGCTCGATTGGTCGCTTCCCAGGCGACATGACAATGAAAAATGAAGACTTGATGGAACAAGTTAATGATGCGATTGCAACTTTAAATAATCTCAAAGAGAGTTCAAATATTGACTTTACCAAAATTGGCATCATGGGATATAGTTGGGGCGGACTTTCAGGCTCAATTTTAGCAAGTAAAATTCCAAATGTTGCTTGTTTGATTTCACTTGACGGTTCCGAGTTTCATCACTACGGACAAGCGAAAGAAGAAAATACTGATTTCGACGGTATTAGAAATAGCCAAGACTTTAAAGATATGCGACTTTCCGTTCCATATCTTCGTTTAGAAAGTTCACCTTCAACATCAATTGAAAAAGAAGATTCTGTCTATAATTTTACAGAAAAACTTTCTTCTGACAGACAAATATTTAAAATTGATTCTGCACAACATGAAGACTTTGCTTGCTTACCGCAACTTGTAAAACAATCGGGTAACTGCAAACCTAATCAACACTTCAAGATAATTTCAAAACTGACAATAAGTTTCTTAGAAGACCATCTGAAAAACGGGAAGACTTTTACAGAAACTGTTGGACAAGAAATAAGTAAGAAGACGGTACGAAAGAAATAAAAACATCGCACAACATGGGTTTGTGGCAAGTGGGGGCTGACGGAAGTTATTGAACATTAGTAATTTTATTGTACTTTTGTTTCGGCGGACGGAAACCTATTGAACATTTGTAAGTAACTCAACATAAGTAATTTATATCGGCAGACGTTCGGGTGGAAGAGTTTCAAAGCCCCCACCTGACCACAATACTTTTTCGTTAGCGTCAATTTGATGAAACAGCTTTTAGTAACCATATTTTCATTCTTAATTTTGCTACCGTGCAAATCTTTGTTTGGTCAGACTATCACAATAAAAAAACAAGCCCAATCAATTATTTCCAGGTTAAAAAGCACAGGTGAATATTCCACAGATGCTAAGGATACACTCATAGACCTTAATGGAGATAATTTTAAAGACATTTTAATTGAGTATTATGGGGCATCTGGAACTGGATTAAAAAACAGAATTCGAGTTTTCTTATATAACAATTCACTTAAAAAATTTAGACCATGCGAACAATTAAATAATTTGGGCAATCCAACTTTCTATTTTGACAAAAAAATAATAGTTGGGTATTATGTCGCAAGCGGCGGAGGCAGTGCTACAAAATTTAAGTGGAATGGTTTACGCTTAGACACCTTAGAACAAATTGATGTTGAAGTGTTCAATAAAAACAACTCGACAAGCTTTGAAATAGTATCGTATGATTTCATTACGAAAAGGAAGACTCATAAAACTTTACAAACTATGCAGCTTCCAAAAGAATATAAGTATTGGGACTATGTTTCAGTAATTAAATAAACTGCCGCTAACATTGGTATTGCTGCAAGTGGGGCTGGACGTTGAAACTTCGGCTGTTTGTATCGCTGTGCCTTAGTTCCGGCAGACGAATATCTATTCGGCTTTTTGTTGTTAACTTCAACTTTATATTTTCAATTGGGCAGAGGTTCCGAGCTGGACGTTATAAAATATCCCACCTGCAGCAATACCTGCCCGTTGGCGGCAAGCATAAAACATCGCAAATTGACAATAAAATGGCAAAATTTAGACTTATTTATTTCGTTGGACTTTTGGGACTTACAAGTTGCGATCCAGTTCATAGTTTATATTTTGAGAACCAAACAACAGGGAAAATATTAATTCAAACCAAGCGTAATGGATACTTTGACACTCTTTCGACTGGCTCAACTTTTGAAATTGGACACTGCACTGCACGTTACACACCAAAAATTGATGACATTGATATTGACTATATGAGAATTATTGCTGATTCTGATACTTTGACTATGACTGGAAAGACTGCAATTTTTTCAATGCTTCAAAAAGTAGAAAGTCTTAATTGGAGAATTATTTACAGAGACAAATGAAAATACTAATTGCAACATCAATGTTTATTTTAGTCACACAAGTTTCTTGTGGACAGTCTGTATCTGGGGGGTGTGTAAAAAGTCGAGGCATTTTTATTTTTAAAAATTTCACCAAATTTTATTCTGAGTAATTATAAAAAATGCAATCATACAGAATTTTAGTTTGATGAATATTTTATTTCAAAATAAAATTTGGTCAATTTTTGAAAAAAATATTTATCCCGACTTTTTACACAACCCCCTAAAACTTCGTAGAGCGTCCGCTCGTTGTTACATTTAGGAAAGAAATATAAATTTAAAAAAGTAGTTCAAGCAATATCCTAATTCACCCTCATCAAAACCCCTCTGGGCGTACTGTGCCTACAAAAATGTTTGATTCCCTGTCATTGCGAGGCACGAATTGGAACTTCGTTAAACCAATCTGTTTGATTGATGGCAAACATTTTGATGTTTACTTTCTGCCACAATTTCTTAACTACTTCATGGAAAAAGATGTAGCTTTTTAACAAAATGTCATAACTTTATGGCTGATAACTGTTGTTTCAAACAAAATAACAATTCCACTATTATGGAACTTACTTACGAAGGAGAAATACATTTTTTTAGTGTTGATGATTCAGACATCATTGAACTTAACAAATATCTTATGCACGTGGAATGCGGCACGACGGCAACGGGTTTTCCGAGCCCTGCGGATGATTACGTGGACATTATGCTCGACTTGAATGATTTTCATGGCATCAAAAAACATACTTGTTATTTGGTAGAAGCTCGTGGTAGTTCAATGGTTGACGCAGGCATAACCGACCGTGATATTTTGATTGTTGATACTACGTTGGACTACCGTGAAAACGATATTGTCATTTGTAGTTTGAATAATTTTTACATGGCAAAAATCATTAAAAGATTTCAAGATAAATTGTTTTTAATCTCTAAAAATCCCAATTTCCAGCCCGTAGAGATTCAAGAATGTGACGATTTTAGAGTTTTTGGAGTAGTAAAAGGGCTAAGCCGTAAATTCCGATGAATCAATGGTTTGGCTTAGCCGATTGTAACAATTTTTATGCTTCGTGTGAACGCATTTTTAACCTTTCTGCCAGAAATCAACCAGTTGTTATCCTTTCAAATAATGATGGTTGCATTATCTCTCGCTCGCAAGAAGCCAAAGATTTAGGTGTACCAATGGGGGCTCCTGTACACAAAATAAAAGAGCTTATTCAGCAGCATCGCATCCAAGTTTTTTCCAGTAATTACACACTTTATGGAGATATTTCAGCAAGGGTCATGAATTCTCTTAATGACCTCTGCCCTGGCGTTGAGGTTTACAGCGTTGATGAAGCCTTTCTGGATTTAAGCATTATTCCGAATAATGAGCTACTTTCATTTGGGATTGATGTGAAAAAGAAAATTGCAAAATGGACAAAAATTCCTATTTGTATTGGTATTGCTCGCACAAAGTCTTTAGCCAAAATAGCTAATCGTTACGCTAAGAAAAATCATAAAGAAGTAGGCGTATTTGTGATTGATTCGGAAGAAATCTTAGAAAAAATATTGAGAGAAACACCTATTGAAGATGTTTGGGGAATTGGGCGAAAACATGGTAAGTTTTTGAAAAATGAAGGCGTAAATACAGCTTTTGATTTTACGCAATTACCAGAAAATTTTGTCTTGAAAAGATTCACAATCGTAGGTTTGCGATTGTATAAGGAACTCAAAGGTGAATCATGTTTGAAGATTAGTGAGGTGAGAGAAAAGAAAAAAGCCATTCTTCATTCTCGGTCTTTTGGGAAATACGTTCAAGCTGTCAAAGATTTAGAAGAAGCAGTGGCAACTTTTGCTAATAAATGTGCCGAAAAATTACGATTCCAAGACTCTTGTGCCAGTGTAGTGACTGTCTATATCAGAACAAATCCATTCAGCACAAAACCGCAATATCACAATAGCATAACTATGAATTTTGACATTCCGACGAGCAGTACCTTGGAAATTCAGCAAAAAGTATTGTGGGGTCTGAAGAAAAT
>JAAFJL010000244.1 GCA_013298865.1 Cytophagales bacterium
ATCTTAATTCACCGAGCGATAATACATCGTAGAACAATTTTCTGGGCGAAGTATTGTTGTAGCCTGTTTTGCTACTGCATCTGTTGTTACTGCTTGAATTTTATCGGATTCCTGATTAGCGTATTCTACATTGCCTGCATTGGCTGCAAATGCCAAGTTCATAGCACGATTCAATAGTTCCATTTCTGAAAAAACCAAAGTTGATTCTGCTTGATTTTTCACCTTCGTTAATTCTTCTTCCTGAATGGGATTACTCAATAAATCTGCCAAAACTTCATTGACAGCTGCTTCTCCTTCTTCAAGACTAACTCCTTGATTCAGATTGCCTTGCACCACAAAAAGACCAGGGTCGAGCGATGCCGTTACGTAGGCATTAATGGTATTGAAAAGTGGTTTTTCCTTGACTAATTTCGTATATAATCTTGACGATTTACTCCTTCCGAAAACATCACTCAGTAAATCAACCGCATTGAAATCCTGTGCATGGCGAGCAGGAGTATGCCATGTTTTGTAGAGGGCATTTAAAGGTACTTTTGCTTCTGTTTCCAAAAATCGAGCCTCTGTCTGACGAACTTCTTGTGGCAAATTTCGAGTCGTGAGCTTTCCTGCTGGAATTGGCTCAAACCATTTTTTACATAGTTGTTTCACTTGTTCCGTACTGACATTCCCTGCAACTACCATTGTGGCATTGTTAGGTAAATAATGTTTATAGAAGAAATCTCGAACATCATCTAATTTTGCATCTTCGATATGGGCAATTTCTTTCCCGATTGTTGCCCAACGATACGGATGATTTTTATATGCCAAAGGGCGTAATTTCAACCAAACATCTCCATAAGGTTGATTCAAATAGCGTTGTTTAAACTCCTCGATTACCACTTTTTGCTGTACTTCCAATACTTGTGGGTCAAAAGAAAGTGCCATCATACGGTCAGATTCAAGCCAAAAAGCCGTTTCCAAATTTACCGCAGGCAAAGTGATATAATAATTTGTAATATCTGGTGAGGTAAAAGCGTTATTCTCTCCGCCAACCTTTTGCAATGGCGTGTCGTAAGAAGGAATGTTCCGAGAACCACCAAACATCAGATGTTCAAACAAATGGGCAAAACCAGTTTTGTCCTCGGTTTCATCTCTTGAACCTACATTATAGCAAATATTGACTGCCGCAATGGGTGTAGAAGTATCTTTGTGAACATAAACTTTGAGTCCGTTATCTAAAACAAAATGGTCGTAACTAATCATGAGAATTTGGAAATTTGGAAATATGTTAATTTGGAAATTAATTGGATTTCAAATCACATAATTTTGAGATAAGAGATTTTTTAGTGTGCTTCGAGTGAATAATTATCGACATCATGCTTACACTGTTTACAAAAGTACTTAAATTGGTATAAAGTTCCATGAAAGCCCCCAGCCCCAGTGGTGTGTTTTTTTTAAATACCTTCTTTGGGAGAAGGATTCCCGCTCAATATGAAAATTTTTCGTTTATCTATCCTTTTATTTTGTATCTCTTTTACTCATTATTCTCCTGCTCAGGTTTTGAATGACCCTACATTTAGAGCATTGATTTCCAATGGTTTAGACAAAATGTATTCGTATGATTTTAAGGAATCTACTGAAACCTTTGCCAAAATAAAAGTAAAATATCCTCAAAGTCCTGTGTATTATACCTTGATGGCAATTCAAACCGAACTCCAGTATTTTCCCTTGAAAGATTATCCTGCTCAACAGAAAATTTACTTGGCTTATTTAAAACAAAGTAGGGCGTTGTCAGAAGCTCTTCTGGAAAAAAATGAAGAAGATATTGAAGCAAATTTCTTTGAATTGGCAACGTTAGGTTACTTAGCGGCTTATGATGCCGACAATCAGGAAATGATGAAAGCCGTTGGTACAGCCAAAAAAGCGTACGGTTTCTTGAAAAAAGGCATGGATTTAACCGAAAAACAACCTGAATTTTTGTATTCGTCGGGTATTTACAATTATTATCGAATAGCCTTCCCCGAAACGCATCCTATCATAAAACCTGTGATTTGGTTTTTTAAAGATGGTAATAAAAAATTAGGACTTCAGCAATTAGATTTAGCAACTAAAAAAGCGGTTTTTGTGAAAAATGAAGCCATTTTTTATGCAGGTTATGTATATATGAAATACGAAAATAATCCAGCTAAATCTCTGACTTACAATAACTTATTGATAGAAAAACATCCAGAAAACTTGTTGTACCAAATGCAAAGAACAGAGTTCCTTACGACCCTGGGAAAGTACGAAGAAGCCGAAGATTATGCCGATAAACTGATTAAACAAAAGGGAATTATGTTCCAATGTGCAGGAACAATTTTCAAAGGTTTAGTGGCTGAAAAAAGTAAAAAAGATGATAAAACCGCAGAAGTTTTTTTCCAGAAAGCCGTGAAGATGCCTTTTGATGAACGCTTCACGAAAGACTATCATGCCATGGCTTATTTGGGAATTGCCCGAATTGCAAAGCGTGCAGGAGATGCCCCGAAAGCAAAAGAATTTGCCCAAAAAGCAATAAAAATGGCAGAATACAAAAGCACTGTTGCGGAGGCTGAGAAGATATGAGAGGGAGCGTTTAAAATTATACGGTTGAAAAATAATAGAAAAATATCGGATAAAAGAGTGGATAAAATTTTGCTCGAAAATGGCTATCTCATCAAACAATGTGAAGTTTTTTATAGCCCTATTCGAGTTGGAGTATTTTATTTTTTAATGCTTCTTACAATCGCAATTCCTTATTCATTTTTTTTCTTAACAAAGTACACTTATTTGCCCTATTGCTTGATTTATGGCGTTTTGGGGTATTTATTTTATGGTTATTCTAACAACTCTTTTGTCATTACAGAAAATCAACTATTGGTCATTAATCCTAATTATCCGTTCAAGAAAATATGTATTTACAATTTTGAGCAAATCCAAAATGTAGAAATTGGTAATGAGAATTTTTGGGCTTTGGGTATTGTATTCTTGTCTTTTGAAAACAATTTCATCAAAATTTCAACAAAGGATTATACTAAAAAATATTCCTGTCTTGGTTTAGAACTGAATAGTTTCGATGAAAATGTTACAGAAAAAGACTTTGATGACTTCCATCATTCTTTAAAAAAAATACCCGTTAATTTGACATCCAACTTAGATATAGATTAAAACAAAAAAGTCGCCCATTGCTGAGCGACTTTTTTTTGTTTATCGTTTCTAAAACTAAGCAACAACTTTTTTCTTAGCTTTTGGAGCAACTTTTTCTTTAACTTTTGCAGCTCTACCTTGCTTACCACGAAGATAGAATAATCTTGCACGACGTACTTTACCTTTACGCAATACCTCGATTTTATCAACATTTGGAGATAAAAGTGGGAAGATACGCTCAACACCAATACCGTTAGAAATTTTACGAACTGTGAAAGTTTCACCAGCACCGTTGTTACGACGTTGTATTACAGTTCCTTGGAAAACCTGAATACGTTCTTTGTTACCCTCACGGATTTTTACATAGACGTTGATGGTGTCTCCTGCTGAGAATTCTGGCAACTCTGCACGACGTGCTGCGTTGTCAGCCTCTACGAATTTAATTAAATCGCTCATTTTGAATGATTATCTGTTTAAGTCTTGAATAAAAAATGACTTGATAAGGTAGCCAGCGGTGATTTTAACGGTCTGAAAAACAAGTTGTTACATTCGTTTTTTACTCAATCACATTCGTTCCTCAATCTTTCGGGGTGCAAAGTTCGGGATTTAATTTGGTAAAAACAATTGGTTTTGATTGAAAATTGATTGTCGCCAGCGTTATAAACGCTAAGTTATTCAATACTCGTTATGAACGAGCGTTAGCCTACTATTGCCTTCACCTTTAATTCATAATCATTATTTTTTAATTCCCTCACATTCTCCCAAGGCTTTTTCTACGGTTTTGATGTCTGTGATTACCGTCTCATCTCCCCATTTATTGTAGATATAGGTCGTAATTTCGGCAATATCCAATCCTTCTAATTTGGGGTTTGCTGGCATTGGCTGGTAATATTTTTTCCCATTTACTACTATCGTATCTGCTTGTCCGTGTTTGATAGCACAGATAATACTTGCCTTGTTTTTCTTCAAATAATCCGAATTTGCGAGTGGCGGATAAAGCCCCGCTAAACCCTTTCCGTCTTCTTGGTGGCAGTTGGCACAATGGAGTTTGTACTTCTCGACACCATCGTGCAAATACGTTTGATGTTTGATTTCTTCTTTAGTTTGGCAAGCAACTAAGCCCATTATTCCGCCAAATAATAACACTAATGGTTTGATTTTTATCATTATTCAAGAATTATGAAAAAGAATGCTAACAACAAATTGAAGCTGGACAAAAAGACGGTTTCAAAATTGAATGCTGTTGAAGCCGTAGAAATCAATGGTGGAAAAGATACTTTGTATCGTCCAACAATTATTAACTCTTGCTTTTGCCCAACTCCACCAGTAATAACAGTCTTTATTGAAGTAATGTAATTCAAAATCTCAAACAAAAAAAACGATGAAAAAGAACGCTAACAACAAATTGAAATTAGACAAGAAGACGGTTTCAAAATTGAATTCAACAGATGCTGCAAGTATCAATGGTGGAAAAAATACTCTGTACAACCCAATCAAGACAATTGTTGAATCTTGTTTTTGTATGATTACTGAAGGTTGTGGTCCTGCACCTGATGTAACAGATATTATACTCGTGTAAGAAGATTAAATTCAATAATTCAAACAAAAAAACGATGAAAAAGAACGCTAACAACAAATTGAAATTGGATAAAAAGACGGTTTCAAAATTGAATGCAAACGAAGCAACGGAAGTAAATGGTGGTATCGTTACTTTCCCGAGAACAATTCTGGAGACTTGTTTTTGCTATCCTCGCCCAACGATGATGTGTAATTCAGATGTAATGTAATTTTAAACAAAAAAACTATGAAAAAGAACGCAAACAGCAAATTGAAATTGGACAAAAAGACAGTTTCAAAATTGAATTCGACTGAAGAAGTAAACGTGAATGGCGGTAGAGCTATTTTCCTTTTTCCAAAAACAACAATTATAGATTCTTGTTTTTGCATGACTGAGGCGTGTTTCCCAACACCAGTAGGTCCATCACTTTTGTAATCAAATAAGATTTTAACTAATAACGCAGGCTGAGTCTAAAACTCAACCTGCGTTGAGTTAATAAGATGATTTTTCTCTCACGATTCTAAACAAAAGATTATGAAAAAGAACGCTAACAACAAATTGAAATTGGACAAAAAGACCATTTCAAAATTAAACTCGACAGAAGAAGTAGATGTAAATGGTGGAGCTATTGTTTTTCCATTTCCTAAAAGAACAATCATAGAGACTTGTTTTTGCTTGACAGGTCCTTGTACTCCAACTCCAGTGGATGTGACATCTCTATAATAATCTTTAGTTTAACGATTATTATCTTATGATTCTAAACAAAATACTATGAAAAAGAACGCTTTAAGTAAATTGAAATTGGATAAGAAAACAGTTTCAAAATTAAATTCAATAGATGCTGCAAGTATCAATGGAGGGAAAAATACCTCATTAAATGCTTGTCATAGTATCTTCTGTTCGGCTGATGTTTGTTTCCTAAATTTAGGTGCAACAATCATGTAATAATCGTTAATTCTACGATTACTCTCTCACAATTCTAAACAAAAAAACGATGAAAAAGAACGCTTCAAGTAAATTGAAATTGGACAAAAAGACCATTTCAAAATTGAATTTAACAGATGCTGGAAACATAAACGGAGGTGGAAATAATATCAAACTTCCTGAAATTCAATACACAATGGTATGTATGCAAACTTACGGTATTAGATGTGGTTTTACTGAGCCAGATTTGAATGTGTAAAGTTCAACAAAAATCCCCTCTGGAAACTCCAGAGGGGATTTTTTGCTAAACCTAACATCGAAAAAACTACTGAACCGTTACAATTCCTGCTCCGTTGTAACTTCTGTATTCGCCGTTGTACATGGCATCTGCTGAGACCGGACCTCTGGTGAATTTCCCCTTTGAAACTGCCCTCACCAAATAATAAAACGATTTATTGGTAACGTTGGCGTCCGTAAAGAAATTGATACGGTCATCTCTAATATCAAAATGTTCTGGGTTGGCTTGGTCTTTTATCCAAACTAAATCACGGTCTGCTGTTAGGCGTGGGTTTTCGATTTCTAAACCTGCTGGCAACATATCAGTAATAACCACGTTTTCAACTGGCAAGCTACTCGTTAGGGTAATTCTGACAACTACTAATTGATTTTGTTTGAAATTTGGTTGTCCCAAAGGTTGCCCAGAACGGCTAAAATATTCTCTTCGCACCCGCAGTACATTATCCGTTTCTTGTACTTTACC
>JAAFJL010000241.1 GCA_013298865.1 Cytophagales bacterium
CTGTTTTTCATTTCAATTTCTCATTTTCAAGGTGTCTTGTGGCATCACGTTTGGTTTTTTTGTCTAAATTTTTTTGTAAAGCCTCCGTTAAATTAATACCCGTTTGGTTAGCTAAACAAATCAAAACGAAGAGAACATCTGCCATTTCGTCTCCCAAATCTTTGGCTTTATCAGATTCTTTTTCAGACTGTTCACCGTAGCGTCTGGCAATAATTCTGGCAACTTCGCCTACTTCTTCGGTTAGCATTGCCATATTGGTCAGTTCATTAAAATACCGAACACCAATTGTCTTTATCCATTCATCTACGGTGCTTTGTGCTTCTTGTATCGTCATTTTTGTTATGAAAATTAACTTAGAGGTTTAGAGATTTTATAGATTTAGAGTTATTCTTTTAATTTCCTCTAATTCTCTAAACCTCTAAGTTGAATTATGTTATACTTTGTTTTTTGAATCTAAAATTATCGTCACAGGTCCATCATTCACAAGTGACACTTTCATGTCTGCCCCAAATGTTCCTGTCTGAATATTTTTTCCTAAATCTTGTTCTAATTGTGCAATCATTTTTTCATACAAAGGAATTGCAATTTCTGGTCTGGCGGCTTCAATAAAACTCGGACGATTCCCTTTTTTCGTACTTGCGTGTAAAGTAAACTGACTGATTAACAGGAGATTACCATCGACTGCGGATAAATCTAAGTTCATTCGTCCGTCTTCATCAGAGAATATTCTCATGCTCACAATTTTCTTAGAAAGCCATTCTACATCCTCCTGTGTGTCTGTATGAGTAATACCCAAAAGCACCAAGAAACCCTGTTGGATTTGCCCCTTAATTTGTCCGTCAATTGTAACAGAAGCCTCTGAAACCCTTTGAATTACTGCAATCATATTTTACATCAATAAATACACTATCAAAAAATACACTCCATAGCCCAAAAGGTCGTTTGTTGTGGTAATAAATGGACCAGATGCAATGGCTGGATTAATGTTGAATTTATTCAGCACCAGAGGTGTTATTGTTCCCATTAATGAAGCTAACATGACCACCGAAAATATTGATAATGAGACTGTTAGCGATAAATGAGTATTTACGCCATCAACAATCATTGAACCTACAAAGGCAAAAAGTCCAGCAATGAGGGCATTCAATAAAGCTACCTTCAAGACCTTCACAAGGCGTTCGCCGAGGGGTGTATCTATACCAGATTTGTCTGCCAAACTTTGGACAATAATCGAAGAAGATTGAATCCCGACATTCCCACCCGTTGAACCAATCAAAGGTATAAAAAATGCAATTGCCGTTACAGCAGAGAGTTTATCATCAAAATTTGCAATGATTTTTGCGGCTAAAAAACTCCCACACATTCCCCCAAGCAACCAAGGCAAACGAGAACGGACCAACCGCCAAATACTATCATCTTCCTCCACATCTTCCGAGATACCTGTCATCGCTTGGGCATCTTCTTGTGCTTGTTCCGTGATAAAATCTACCACATCATCAATCGTAATTCTCCCCAATAATCGCCCCTGAATATTCACAACAGGGACGGCGTCAAGGTCATATTTTTGCATAACATCCGCTACCTCTTCGCCCGTTGCGGTGGTTTTTACAGAAACAATGTCTTCATCATAAATATCGGCAACTTTAGAGCCTTTTTTTGCCAAAATAATTTTCTTCAAAGACACTCGTCCTTTCAGGATAATATCATCGTCTACAACATAAACAGAATAGACATTTTCAACGTCTTCTGCTTGGCGTCTAATTTCTTCAACACACTCAGTTACAGACTGTTTGATATTAATTTTGACTAATTCTTTTTGCATCAAACCACCCGCAGAATCTTCATCATAGTGCATCAAATCATTCACAAAACGAGCCTGTTCTTTGTCTTTCAACGACCCAATAATATCTTCCGAAATATCCTTTGGTTGTTCGTTCAAAATATCAACGGCATCATCAGAATCTAACAAATCAACGTATTCGGCAATTTCTTGTGGGGTAAAATTCTTGAGAAACTTTTTACGGTCGTCAGTATCAAGATTAGTGATGATTTCTGCTCCTAATTTTTTGTCTAATAAGCACACTAAATAATGAGAATCTTCACCGTTCAACTCATACAAAATATTGGTAATATCTGCGGGGTACAGTTCTCCCATCTCAGTCCTGATAAGTTCATTATCTTCTTGACTGATAGCACTTTGTATTTTTTCGAGATACTCTTTTGTCAACTCAAAAGGTGTTAACTCGAAGGGTTGATTAGTGATTTGCTCCATGTATTTTACTGTCGAAAACTAATTTATATGCACTTTTTTTGTTTGAATTAGATACGATAATGTTCTATGTTTGAGAAATCTTAATTTTTTTAAATAACCATTGTTATGCTCTACATTGATGAACATAGTTGGAATACTACTGCTGATGATTGCGAAAGTAAATCCCAATAAAATACCCCCTCCTAACGCTACTTGTGTCAGCATTGAAATAAATGCAAATGTTACAATTCTTGGAGGAAATGCCAAGAAAACTAATGTTCCTAAAATTCCTACAATGGCACTTCCAGTATAAAATCCAGGCACGAAACCTGCATTTCCTGAATTTAACCGTTTGATTTTAATAGTTTTTATCGAAGCTAAAGAAACCCCAACTTGTTGATAAAGAGAGTCTAAAATGACAACTTTACTTGAATCTGAGTCGTACAAAATACCTTTTTTTGTGCCAGTCTCAGTTTCAATTATGGCAATAAAAATCTTTGTGCCGTTCTTTCTTAAAAATGTTTTTGAAAGACTATCTACTCTCTGTCCTGTCACTTCTGAACAACTAAAAAGAAATAAGATTAGTAAAAAATTGAGTGTTATTTTCATGTTTTGGATGATTATGATACGTTATAGCCTAACAAATACCTTTGGCAATTTCGGGAATTCGACCAAAAGTTTTTTCTGACTTTTTTGATGAATAACTCTAAAATGTTTAAAATACTGTTCCCTGTTAAAAGCATCAATATTCACTGTTGGAATCAACCTACTAAAAATTGCCAGAATTGTTCCAGAAACAAGAGCAAATGGTATGGCGTAAATTGCAAAAAATAAAGCGTATGGTAAAACATAACCTAATTCACTCGTAGCAATACCACCTATAATCAGGAGAGTGCTGAGAGTCAATGCAGGAATTTCTGCCAACCAAAACCCAACCTTCATACCGTGCCAAATATTATTAGCCCGCCTGATAACCAGAGAGTTAATGCTTGAAATTGGAATTTCTATTCTATGATAAAGAGAATCCAGAATCACAATTTGGGTCGAATCTGCATCATACAAAAGCCCCTTTTTTAGTCCTTCGGTAGTTTCAATCGTGGCAATGAATCTCTTACTTTTCTTTTTCATCAATTGCAGAGAATCACTTTCTTGAGCCTGTATTTCAGAGAAGCCCAAAAGGAAAAGAATTAGTAGAAAGTTGAGTATTATTTTCATGTATTTGGGTGATTATTGGCAAATATTATATTTTCACAAACACCTTTGGCAATTTCGGGAATTGGTACAAAAGATGAATCTGGCTTTTTTGATGAATAACTCTAAAATGTTTAAAATACTCTTCTTGGGTAAAAGTATCAATATTCACTGTTGGAATCAACCTACTAAAAATTGCCAGAATTGCTCCAGAAACAAGACCAAACGGAAGAGCATAAAGCGGAACAATTGCGGCAAGCACAAATAAAAAACCAGGATTAACCGTTGTTAAACCTCCAATTAAAAAAATAGTTCCGATTGTCAATGCAGGAATTTCTGCCATCCAGAAACCCACCTTCATACCATGCCAAGCATTATTAGCCCGCCTGATAACCAGAGAGTTAATGCTTGAAATAGGTACTTCTATTCTATGATAAAGAGAATCCAGAATCACAATTTGGGTCGAATCTGCATCATACAAAAGTCCCTTTTTTAGTCCTTCGGTAGTTTCAATCGTAGCAATGAATCTCTTGCTTTTCTTTTTCATCAATTGCAGAGAATCACTTTCTTGAGCCTGTATTTCAGAGAAGCACAAAAGGAATAAAATCAGTAGAAATCGCATGAAGTTTTTCATAAAATTAGTTTTTAGGTTTTGATTGGTAAAACCAAATATTATCAAGAAACGAGCAACTAAATTCGTTAAGGAACGGTGAAATAATAACTTATAAAATTTTAGACTATGCGTCCCAGGCTTGCTATTTTAATGATAGTTTTATCTACTTTTAAAGCGAATAGCATCGGGCAACGGTTGTCGCTATTTAATGAAAAAGTAGGAAAAAATAGCTTTAAAAGAGTCGCATAAAAGTTATTGTTTTACCGTTCCTAAATAATAGCTTCCAACCAATCATCAATTTGCTTAGTTTCTGAGTTGAAATTTACCCCAATTCCTATTATCATTTTGCCTGAAGCATGATATTTTGAGGCGTAACTCTTCTTTTTAATTTGCTCTAAGGCTTCTTGGGAGGATTTATTAAATTTGAATTCAAAGATGAAAATATTAGTCGGAGTCTCTACCACTGCATCTGCACGACCTTGCGAAGAATGCACTTCGCTACTAATCAACATTCCTAAGTAACTGAAAATCAAGTGAATTAGTCCATGATAAAGCCCTTCTGATTGTTTTAGATAAGTTTCTGACGGAAGGTCTGCCAAAATAGAATTGATAATAGATTTTACTTTTTCTAAATCTTTTTCCAAAAAGGCAACATTCAAATCTCTCATTGTTCTTCCAGTATTGGTACGATGTGGATTCCGTGCCAAATCACTTATTAAAAACTGATACATACTTTCACGAACTTCTTTATTGGGGTAATCCAAGATCATCTCGCCCGTCATCACATCCATTTCCTTGACGGTAAGATAACCCGTTTGGAAGAGCAATGGTATTAATTCAATATTATCAAAGTCAAATCTATCTAAAACTATTCCATCAATCTCTGTATTTTCGACAGTAAACATCGCCTGCTTTCGCATTTGATCTACCAGAAATTTAGGGCTACCCGTAGCAAACCAAAAATTGCGAAACTGTTTGACATCCAAGAAGTTAAGCGTTCCGAAAGGGTTATAAACTTTATTGATACCGTCCCAAGAAAAACCATTATACCAGATTTTCATCTGTTTCAATAAATCTTCTCTGGTTAAATTCAACGAAACTTCTATTTCTTGAAGGTAATCATCAAAATAAAATTCAATCTCTTCTTGTGTATAGCCTACTAAAGTTGTGTATTTGGGATGAAGCGTTATATCTCTCAGATTATTCAAATATGAAAAAATAGATACCTTTGAAAACTTAGAAATACCTGTAATGAACACTAATTCTAAATATTCATCTGCATTTTTTAAAACGCTATAAAAGTCTCGTAAAATATCTCTGTTTTCACTTGCAATATTTAATGCGTTTGTCTCTAAAAAGTCAATGATAGGTTTATCGTATTCATCAACTAAAAAAACTACTTTACCCGATTTTTGATAAAGTTGCACTATTAAATCTTGTAACAGTGATTTTAAATCATCTCCAATTAACTCAACATTAAAATCTTTCGCTTTTAATAGAATATTATCTTTTAGAACATCTGAAAGTGGTCTTTCTTCAAATCCCAAAGCATCAAAAGAAAAATGAATTACAGGATTTGATTTACTCCAATCCCAGTTGTTTTCAATCCAAAGCCCCTCAAAAGCGGACTTATTTCCTTTGTAAAGTTCTTTGAAAGTAGAGATTAATAAAGATTTACCAAAACGGCGAGGACGTGAAAAAAAGTAATATGTGCCTTCCGTAGTGATTTGATGAATCAGTTTCGTCTTATCTACGTAAATGGCATTACCTTCTCTTAATTTCAAGAATGATTGTGTTCCTATTGGTAAATTCCTCATAAGTTTATTTAATAACTCATTGATTATCTGATTGTTATAGTCAATTCTTTGCTTGTGTAGCACTTGAAATTCATTCTGAATAGTATCACAAAACGAACATCAAGCATCGAAAATTATTTTCCTCCTTCCAGCTTCGCTAATTCAATGAAATCTGCTACGCCTAACTGTTCGGCTCGTTTGTCCATGTACGGATTTTCGGGTAATTGCAATGCTCTCAGTGCATTCCGAAGTGTTTTTCTTCTTTGGTTAAAACCCATTTTCACGATGGCAAAGAAACGTTTTTCGTCACAATCTAATTGTTCAATATTATTTCTTTTCAAACGAATTACACCAGAATTTACCTTTGGTGGAGGTGAAAACACCTCTGGTCCGAGCGAAAAACAATATTCAATATCATAGAAAGCCTGTAATAGAACACTCAGGATTCCATAGTCTTTATTCCCAGGTTTCGAGGCAATTCTTACCGCTACTTCCTTCTGAAACATTCCTGTTAATTCAGGCACTAAGTGTCTGTTTTCCAGAGTTTTAAACATAATCTGAGAAGAAATATTATACGGAAAATTACCTACAATTCCGAATTTCTTTCCATCAAAAAA
>JAAFJL010000242.1 GCA_013298865.1 Cytophagales bacterium
TGCGAAGGTTTTCCACAAAAAAATAATCAGTTGCTGAAATTACCTCTATAATCTGAGGACTCAAAACTGAATCAAATGTATCTGGAGCAAGTGTTGTTGGGATAAGATAGAGCATCTTGGATAAATGTCCTGTGGATTGTTATTTGGGGTTAAGAAAAAATCGCAAATAATTTTAACCGATTTTGCTAAAAATTTCTTTGGGATTGGTGTTTTGTATCATAAATGCCACCTTTGCAGGGGCGAAAATTTTTATTGAGTTGTTTGTTATTTTACTCTGTACTTTCTTTTGCCTGATACCACTCATATTTTTTCAATTTTATTTCTAAGGATTGGATGGCAGTTGAGTCTTTTTTTAATTCAAATTCCTTAGAATGACTACCTATTACACCTCCTGTTAATGGACCTATTGGTAAGATTACAAAAAACATACCTAAGCCCGTTAAAGAGTTTTTCTGTTTATCTGAAACCGCCTTACCTACTAAAATTGAAGCTCCTAAGCCTAACATAATACCTACTCCAACGCCTCCTCTCCTTTTTATATACACTCGTTTAATTGAGCGATAGTCTATAAATTTAATTTGAGGTTTGTTATTTTCCTCATTTTTAAGATCCCAACGAACATTGTTAGGCAGAATATAAATACCTTTTTCGTCAACATGATAAAAAAGTCCTTTAATTACTTTCTTATCAAGCATCACAACTTTTGCTTTATATTGTTTCTGAGCTAATCCAAATGATAAACATGAAAGAAATATAAGTATTGTTGACAAAGATGTTTTCATAGATTTTTAAGTTTAAAATAAATTTATTGCGGTCTTCGCTTTGAAAAGGTTGCAGAATAAAGCAATTAGCTTTTTGCCCTAAGATCTTCTAAAAACTCTCGTGCTGATTGTAATTTTATCTTTCCTTCTTGATGCAATTTAACTTCAAGCAAAGCCTGTTTTAATCCATCAATAAATTCTTGTTCTTGCTTTGTGAATTTTCTTTTTGGCTTTGGTTTATTTTTCTTTTTATTTGCTTCATTCAATAATCGTCTCTTTTCAATCAAAAGTCCGATTTGAATTCTCTCTGTAAGTAACTCTATTCCTCTTTTCTTAAAAATGTGATCGGTTATATTTATTTTCATTCCCATTCTTAATGTTGGTTGTATGACTGATAATGATAAATTTTTCCTTAAAGATAAACAAAAACCTACCCCAAATAACTCCCAATCGCCACAATATCCGCAAATACACCCGAAGCCGTTACTTCTGCCCCAGCCCCTGGACCTTTGATGACTAATGGACGGTCGTGGTAGCGTTTTGTGGTGAAGGAGATTACGTTATCCGCCCCGTCCATCATGTAGAATGGGTGCGTTTTTCCGATGCTTTTTACGCCAATATTGATTTTATTATTTTCTAAACAAGCAATAAATCTCAACACTTCTCCTTTGGCTTCGGCTTCGTTTACCATTGCTTCAAAATAGGCATTTGAGAACTCTAATTCCTTGAAAAAATCTTCTACGGTTGGGGCTTTTTCGCAGTTTTCGGGTAATAGTTTTTCTATCGTAACATCCTCTGGTTCAAGCCGTAAGCCAATTTCTCTGCCTAAAATCAAAATCTTTCTTGCCACATCCATGCCGCTCAGATCTTCTCTTGGGTCGGGTTCGGTGTAGCCTTTTACTTTGGCTTCCATCACAATATCAGCAAACTTTACGCCTGCCTTGAAATTATTGAAAATATAGGATAAAGTTCCTGATAAAACGCCCTCAATTTTTTCAAATCTATCTCCCGAAGAAATCAAACCTTGTAGCGTATTAATAACTGGTAAACCCGCCCCAACGTTGGTTTCGTATAAGAATTTTACGCCTTTTTTCAGAGCCGTTCTGTGCAATAAAGCGTAATCGTCATAGCGTCCAGAATTGGCTACTTTATTTGGTGTTACTACGGAAATATTAGCTTCAAATAATCCTAAATAAAAATTATGAATTTCTTTGTTTGCTGTACAATCTGCAAAGACAGAATTGGGTAAATTCAAGCGTTTTGCTTCTTCCACAAACTCCCAAATTTCAGCTTTTTTGCCTCTTGAATCTCGCTCATTTTCCCAGGATTCTAAATCAATTCCTTGTGCGTCAATTAACATTTTTCGAGAATTCATTACTCCTACTAAATTGACTTTCAAAGCTTTATATTTTGAAAGATAATTTTCCTGTCCTTGTAATTGCTCTAACAATGCTTTACCAATCAAGCCTGTTCCTACCAAGAAAAGATTTAGCGTTTTAGCTTGCGAGAAAAAGAACGAATCATGGATGACATTTAAGGCTTTTGAAATATCTTTCTTTTCAATCACCACGGAAATGTTCAATTCTGATGAGCCTTGGGCGGTGGCAACAATATTAATTCCGTTCTTTCCCAAAACCGAAAATAATTTCCCACTCACACCCGTATGACGACGCATTCCTTCACCCACAACGGCAATCACCGACAAATTTTCTTGAATATCAATACCTTCCACATCACCAACGGCAATCTCATTTTTGAATTCATTTTCCAAAATCGCCTTCACATTGGCAGATGCCGAGGGATTGATGGCAAAGCAAATCGAGTGTTCTGAGGATGCCTGAGAAATGAGAACTACCGAAATTTCGTGCTTTGCCAAAACTGTAAATAATTTGGCAGAAACGCCTGCAACACCAATCATTCCAGAGCCTTGCAAATTGACCAAAGCCAAATTATCAATCGAAGAAATGCCCGTAATAATGTACTCAGAAGGCTCTGCGACACGATTTACGATTGTTCCAATGAAATCAGGATTGAAGGTATTGAGTACCCGAATTGGAATATTTTTGGCAAAAGCGGGTTGTAAAGAAGGCGGATAAATCACCTTCGCTCCAAAATGCGTCAATTCCATCGCCTCCGAATACGTGATAGTCGGGATGGTGAACGCATTTTTTACCTTGCGTGGGTCGGCGGTCATCATGCCGTCCACGTCTGTCCAAATTTCGATTTCTTGGGCATTCAAAGCCGCCCCGAAAATTGAACCTGTATAGTCAGAACCTCCTCGTCCGAGCGTAGTAGTTTCGCCTTTTTCAGTCGAACCAATGAAACCCGTGATGAGTTGGAGAGATTTTGTTTTCGAGAAATAATCTTGAATTTGACGATTTGTTACCTCAAAATTTACGTTTGCAATGCCAAAATTATCGTCAGTACGAATCACTTTCCGTGCATCCAAATACTGACAATCAACGCCTTGTGCATGGAGAATTTCGTAAATTAAAGTCGTAGAAAGTCGTTCTCCGAAACTCACGATGAGGTCGGAAGTACGAGTAGAAATTTCACGAATCAACGAAACGCCTTTCAATAAATCTTCTAATTCATTGATAATCGTGCGGATATTGGCAAATACTTTCGACTGAGATTTTACATCAATTAATGCCCTCACGACCTCAAAATGACGATTTTCAATTTCTTTAACGATGTCAAAATACGTGCTATCGTTCAAAGTAGCCAAACGACCCGCTTCGATGAGTTTGTTCGTAACGCCACCCATCGCCGAAAAAACGGCAGCAATTTGTTCGCCTTTGGCTTGCTTGGCTTTGATGATATTTAATACCGACTGGATACTGGCAACAGTCCCACAAGATGTTCCTCCGAATTTTAATACTTTCATTTATTTACTGTAAGGTTTTAGTGGTTTGTTTTTGGGTGTTAGTATGAAGCTAACTTGTTTTTAAACCACTTAAATTTTATTTTGACTTTATTGAGTCATCAACTCCTGTTGTTTGGTCTTCTGTTTCAATTAAAAGCCAACTATTTTTTATTTCCTTAAATTTATGAATAACTTTTGGATGATGATTATGAACGTTAAAGTTAAAAACTACATGAACACTATCAGAAGTTATATATTCTTTCTTTATAAACTCTTTTTGTAAGCCCTGTGAATTGGAAATCAAGTTATAATCGCCTAATTCTATCCAATTTTCTTTTGTTATAAAAGTGATTTTTTTGTCTGATTGGATATGTTTCAATGGAAATTTTACGCTTTTCAATTGAAGATTTTGATCAATGTAAAAATTATCAAAAAAACTATCAAAATTTTTATTGGGAGAATAGTTTTTATACAATATTCCAATGGTTAAAAATATGATTATGAAAATCCAGATTTTGGGGTTTTGCATGGTTTTAATTGTTTTTCCTCCAAACATCCCAATATTTTCTATCCCAAAGGATTCGATAACGGATGTAATGAGATTGTCTATCATAAAGTTTTAAAGCGAGTAATATGAATAAATTTGACAGAACATTGTTATTATTTTCCTCCTCTAACCACTTTTCAAACTCACCACAAACACTTAATTCAATTTTCCGTAAACGACTTTTCATATTTGAGATTTTATCTTCCTTTGATAATCTTCCTATGTCCTCTACAAAGCTATGATTTTCTTCTGATGCTCTTAGATTTTGAATTTTCGTGTAAAACGAGTCTATACCAGTCTCAATTTTAGCATACATTGGGTTAAGCAATAATGCTTTTTTTATGAAAAATTGGTCGTACTTGGGAAAACTTAAAATGTAAGCGTCCTCACTAAAATCTTCGTTTACTGTTTCGCTTACCTCTGTGGATTCAGTAGATTTTTCATATTCTAAAAATTTTTCCGATAAAGCTGTTTTAAGTTTATCAAAAGAATCAACATTTTTTTCTACCCAATCATCTATAATCTGTTTGAAAACAATCCCTTGCGAAGGTTCATGATACATAAAAGCCTCAAATAATTCGTCCTGAGTCGCATACATAGGGCATATATCTATTCTCCTCCCTTCCATACGTCTAAGCGTACCCCACAAATCTTCACTACCAGTTTCTAACGCTTCTTTATTAGTAGGGAAATGTTCTAATGCTTCTCTTTGTGCGGGTGTCCATAAAATAAATTCATTGAGTAGTTGTTTCAATGTTTTACTCAAATCATACTCTTTATACAACTTCCCATCTCGTTGAAGGCTTATTTTTTTACTTTCAGAAATCAAAGCCAATGTACTTTCTAAATCTTGACTTGTGGCTATCCAAGGGTCAAGCACATCTGAAAATCCAAACGTACCAAAAGTATTATCTGATAAAACCTCTGCATAAAAATCAAAAGATGGCTGATAACCAATATTCTGAATGGCAAACTGCATATTTTGGAAATATTGTTTTCTATAAATATGCTCCATCCGACAAACTAAATGGCTTTTATCTTCATATTCATTACTCAACGAATCTAATAATCTTAGTTTATTGAAATAAATCGGTTCATCAAAACGCTCTTTAAAATGATTTTCTAACCAATCAACTATAGGAGTGATATTTTCATTTTTTTGTTCAGAGGCAATGATAAAAGCGGCGTTTGGTATTAGATTTTCTAACATTATTCCTATTGCAATAATAGCAAACTCATAGCAAGTACCCTCTGTTTCAAGGTATCCATGACGAGCTCCCGCCCCATTAGCTTCTGGCAATGAACCGTCATTTTTGAAAGGAATATAAGGAGTCCATAAAACAGATTTGTCTGGATTATCTTGTTTTTTGTCTGTTCCAAATTCTATATGTTTTTTCCATTTTTTATAGAATTTTATAGAATTTCCATACGAATAACTCGTCCAATCGCCATAAAAAGATATGTATTCATCTGGCATACCTTTATTGACATACAAATCAAAATGGTCTTTGTCAAGATTTCCGCTATATCTATTAAAAGATTCGACTCTCAGCAACTTTAATGGAAATGATTGAACAATAGATTCTATTCTTTGGTACGCATCAGTCCAAATAACTTCATTGATTTTAGATATTTGTAAAAAGAGTTGAATCATTACAATTAAATATTTTCATTTCCCCAAAACAAAGATACCAATTTCACCCCCTCCGCCCAAAATCCTACAATATCTATACCGTTTGCTTCCAATGCTTCATTTCTTCTTCAATAAAATGCTTGACTAAATCTGAATATAATTTTTCAATCGCATCGGGGCTTAATCCTTCTTCAATTGCCCATTCCCTTCTCGTGATAAGCATTTCCTTAAAACGCTCTGGTGCTTTCACAGATGTTTTAGAAGTTTTAAATTTTGAGGCGGTTTTCACATATTCAAATCTTTGTCCAATTAGATGAACAATTTGTCTGTCTAATGTATCTATCTCTGTTCTAATTTCAGACATATTTTCACATTCGGTCGCTTTTTTCATTGGTTTTCATTTTATTATTTTACAATCAACTTCACATTCGGCATATTTCCCCCTATATTCTTGATGAAATTCCATGCTAAATCTCTATCCGAAATGGTTAATTCCTTTAAATTTGACAAATTCAATAGCTCATTTGGGAAAGGTTCTTCCGTCGTTTGTCGAACCATGTCATTCAAATTCAGCTTCTTGATTTGACTCAAAAGCCCTAAATTTTGATGATATTTTTTGAT
>JAAFJL010000243.1 GCA_013298865.1 Cytophagales bacterium
CAATTTCTCGTTCAGTCAAGGAATATTTTTTAGAAATTTCTTCCCGATTTGCAGGCTCAGATGCTTTAGAGATGGATTCGTCAAAAAAAGTCTTGCCTTCCATCACGGTCTTAACTGCCTGTATTAAATCTTTTTTTGAAGTATTCTTGAGCATATAACCATGTACGCCCACTTTTTTTGCTTCCTTCAAAAGCGTGTGGTCGTCGTACATCGTGAGGAGGATAATTTTGATTTGGGGATATTCTTTAACAATAATTTTGGCTAATTCTATCCCGTTGCCGTCAGGAAGATTAACGTCCAAGAAAAGTAGTTGTGGAGAGGTCTTTTGGATTTCGTAGAGAACATTTTTCGCTTCAAAAACTTGCCCAACAATTTCAATTTCTGGTTCAGAACTCAACAAACTTTTCACACCATCATTGAATAATTGGTGGTCATCAACCAGAAGGGTTTTTATCTTTGGGGTTAGCGTCATAAGGGATTTCAATAGCAATCAGTGTGCCTTTATCTGATGACTCTTTGTCCATTTTGCCATGCAAATAATTTACCCGCAAAGTTATGTTTTTTAGTCCAATTCCTTTGATTTCATGGTCATTATTTAAAAATCCTATGCCATTATCTTCGACCGAAAGATAGAGAAAGTCCTCAAAATAAATTAATTGCACTTCAATATTACTTGCTTTGGCGTGTTTGAGGGCATTATTGAGCAATTCTTTGGCAATTCTGAAAATACTCAATTCAATTTCCCAATCAAATTTTCGTTCATTTCCAGATGTGATAAAATGAATGTTGTTTTTGATATTATTCAAATTGACAAATTCTTGAATAGCTAACTTTAACCCCTTCTGCAGAAACAAAACAGGCATCAAATTATGTGAGATTATCCTTAAATCCAGGACTGCTTTATCGGCATAATTCATTTCTGCAATCAATTGATTATCAAAGGTTTCGTTACTTTCAGAGAGTTTATTTTTGAGCATCGAGAGCGTACTACCTAAGTCGTCGTGGAGGTCTTGGGCGATACGTTGACGTTCTTGTTCTTGGGTTGTGATAAGTTTTTGAGCAACAGTACGCCGTTCTTCTGAGAGTTTTAATTCAACCTCTTCTTTTTCTTTGGCAAAATTATAGACCAAACCAAAACCTAAAATGATGATTTCATAAGCTGATATTGGAAATAATATTGCAAAAACAAAATGATTTAATGGTAATACTTTGAGTGAAGACAGCAGAAGATAAAGCAATAGTAAAAATGCTGGTGTGAGGGCAACGATATAAATTTTTGAGACATTTTCTTTTCTAAAAAATGACCATAATGTTACCGATAAAATCAATATCAATAAGACAGACAATGAAATACGAGAAATTGAAGGTAATAAATGAGAGATGGGTAAAATAAAATTAGCGAGTCCTATCGAGATAAAATATAGGCTCAACAGCAAAACTACTTTGTCATATTTCCGAAGATTATCAATGGGTAAAACGACAAAATATCTAAACAATAGTATCTGAAAACCTCCGCCAAACATGAGCATAGACTGATAAAAAATTGCCGAACCAAGAGAGTGGTTACCAAATGTGCCATTGAAATACCCATAATTGCTAAGGTAAGAACACATAACAATCAAAATATCAACCACATAAATTAAATAAATATGCTTGGGGGAATAAAAGAAAAGGAGTAAGCCTGTAACTACGGCAAGCAACAGAAAACCAATCAAAATTCCGAATTTCAATTGGCTGAACTTTATACTTTCTGAGTATGAAGATTCATCGAATAAGGTCAGTAAAGCCTTAGAAGTTCCGTTGTTTGGGTCGGATTTGATTCTGAAAAAGATGCTATAATCAGTATTCAGTTTTAAGGCAAAGGGATAAGAAAATTCTGGGTGCGAAAAAGGCTTGTTTTTAGCCAAAATTGTGTCATTGAGTAGGATTTTACTAATCAGACTGTCTTTTTCAAATAAATAAAAATCCGCTTTTTCTAAAAAGGTTTGTTCTAATAAAAGTACCAATCTTTTATTATCAGTATTTTGATTTTTTAGCTTGAAATATATCCAGTTCTCATCGTTATTATTTCCAAAATTTGCTATATTTTCATCTACTTTTTTGAAATCGTTGATGTGAGAAATAATTTCTTTTTCTTGTTTGAATTTTATGTTTTTGGCAGAAAAAAGATACCCTGATAAATCGGTTTGTACGCTTGATTCAGTTAGAATAAAGGGATTTTGCTGTTGAGCTTTTACACAAGTCAAGCAACAAAATATAGCCAAAAGGAGAAATGTTTTTTTCATACTGCGAAGGTAGAAAAAGTAGAAATTCTGAAATATACCTCTCAGGAGGTAATTTTCTGAATCGCTAACTTTCATTCGGCTTTACTTCAATCCACTTCATTTCCTCAATTTTTTTTGTTTCTTTCGAGAAATTCATACCAATCGCAATGCAAGTTTTTCCTTGATATAAATAAGGTAAAAGATATTCTTTGTCAATAATTTGTTGAAGGGCAGAATCGGCAGAACCATCTAATTTAAACTCAAAACAATAGACGTATTTATCCAAACGGACTATGGCATCAATACGACCATCTGAGGTTTGGACTTCTGAATCAACAAACATATCTAACAATCTGAATGTCAAATGTAAAATGGCATGAAAAAAATGTTCATTTTCATTTTGCCAAATCGTATAAGGAATTGATTTGAAAAGGGTATTCACAAGAGCTTTAAACTTATCTAAATCAAAAGCTAAGAGGGCTGTCCGCATATCAATCACCATAACAATCCCCGTATCTTTTTGACTCTGAATGTAGGAATTTACTAAGTATTCCAAATACGCTTCTTTAACTTCTCGGTTGGGATAATTAAGGGTATAAATTTGTCCATCATCATCAAAATTAGTGATTGTCAAATAACCCGTTTGAAACATCAGAGGTATAATGGCAAGATTTTCAAGGTCATAAGAACTCAGTTGTACTGCACTGAGTCGCTGATTTTCAAAATCATACAATTGAGCTTGCTTTGCTAAATTTATCAAAAAAGTTGGAGTACCTGTTTCAAACCAGTAATTTCGGAACTTCCTTTTGATGAAAAAATTAAGAAGTGAAAAAGGATTATAAACCGAAGTCGTCAAGTCCCAAGTATAGCCATTGTACCAAGATTTGATGGATGCTTTGTCGAATACTTTTAATTCCTCATCAAAATTACTTTCCAATTCTTCTTGGGTAATTCCACAACAGCTTGCAAAGCGGTCATCAATGGTCAAATCTTGTAAATTATTTAAGTCAGAGAAAATACTGACCTTTGAAAACTTAGAAACACCCGTGATGAAAACTAATTTCACAAAAGGATCAGCATCTTTTAGAATAGAATAAAAAGATTTTAAAATCCCCCGGTTCTCGATTGCCTTCTGCGTATCATCTCCTAAATAATCAATAATTGGTTTATCGTATTCATCAATCAGAATGACAACATTGCCTGATTTTTGATATAATTTCTCAACTAAGTCCTTAAATTTTCTATCAATACCCTCTACGGTCAAAGTAATTTGATTTTTTTCAGCAATGTTATCCAAGGCATCGTTTATAGCTTTTTCAAGCCCGACGGATTTATGCCCAATATTACTAAACGATATTTTAATTACTGGACTTGGTTTGCTCCAATCCCATTTATCTTCGATAAAAAGACCCTTAAAAAGTTCTCTTCTTCCTTGAAATAAATAATCTAATGTACTTAGAAACAGTGACTTACCAAATCTTCTTGGACGTGACAAAAAATAGAATTTCCCTTCTGAAATGAGTCTATATGCGTAGGCAGTCTTGTCCACATAGATATACCCACCGTTGATAACTTCGGATAAATCTTGTATGCCAATGGGATATTTACGAATCATAATTTGTCTTAAAATTTCTCAAAAATAGTCAATTTTTAGTTATCAAATATTTTTCTAACCAAACAGCCTTGGTTTCCATTTTCAAAATATACCTCTCAGGAGGTATTTTACCGAAAAATCATTTTTTAGAATTTTGTGCTAAACTAAAAACACTAATCAAAATGTATTTCGCTAACGCATTGAAAAGACTTGTACCTCTAATTATCCTTTTATTTTCCTTTTCAAAATCCTCCGCACAATTGGGTATTGGTACAACAGTCCCAGATAATTCGGCGGCTTTGGATATTTCTTCAACCAATAAAGGTTTACTGATACCAAGAGTTACTCAGGCAAATCGTCCTGCCAATCCTGCAACGGGTTTGATGATTTATCAGACTGATGGCACGGCTGGTTTTTATTTTTACAGTGGTACGGCTTGGTTGCCTTTGGCGAATGCTTCAAGTGGAAATGGAACAGTTACCAATGTCACGGGAACGTCTCCTATTACGGTTACGAATGGCTCAACAACGCCAACTTTGAGTATTTCACAGGCAAATAGCTTAACCAACGGCTTTTTAACAAATACAGATTGGATAACATTTAATAGTAAGCAAAATGCACTTTCAAATGCCAATTCCACAACTTCGGGAATTCTAACAAATGCAGATTGGAATACATTTAATAACAAACAAAATGCCCTTTCAAATGCCAATTCCACAACTTCGGGAATTCTAACAAATACGGATTGGATAACATTTAATAGTAAGCAAAATGCCCTTTCAAATGCCAATTCCACAACTTCGGGAATTCTAACAAATACTGATTGGAATACATTTAATAATAAACAAAATGCCCTTTCAAATGCCAATGCTACAACTTCGGGAATTCTAACAAATGCAGATTGGAATACATTTAATAACAAACAAAATGCCCTTTCAAATGCCAATTCCACAACTTCGGGAATTCTAACAAATACGGATTGGAATACATTTAATAACAAACAAAATGCCCTTTCAAATGCCAATTCCACAACTTCGGGAATTCTAACAAATACGGATTGGAATACATTCAATAACAAAGGAAATTTCAATTTACCAAGCCTTACGAGTGGTAGTATTTTGTTTAGTGATGGAACGACCATTGCTCAGAAAAACAATAGGTTTTCGTGGAATAACGCTGTCAATCAATTAAGAGTAAGTACTGATAATGATGGAACAACAAGTGGAGTAAATGGAGGTTTCAACCAATGGATTAGTGCCAGTTTTGGAGGTGTTGGAGGAAATAGAGTGGTTATTGGTACTCAAAATGGAGAAGCTACCATTGGAGGACATAACAACAGTTTAGGAGCTTGGGCAGGACTGACATTAAACCCTGCGGGAAATGTGAAGATACCCAATATTGCAGGAAGTACAACTCAAATGGTAACGGTTTCGAGTAATGGAACATTAGCCTCACAAGCCATTCCTGCGGGAGGTGATAATTTAGGAAATCATACCGCAAGCCAAAATATTAATGTCAATAACAATTGGATTAGTAATGATGGTACAAATAAAGGTATCAAAATGGATAACACAGGGAAAGTTGTAATTACGACTGGAAATCCAACTGCCGACCCAACGATTGTTTCTGGAACAATGGTAACCGACCCCGAATCAACGATAACTACTTTTAGTCTCGTTGGAAATACTCAACCTCGCCAATTATCAGTGAGTGGAAGCATCAGGCAGACCGTTTATACTGTTCCTGTTTCAATTCCGCCAGTATCTGAAATTTCCATACTATGGACTCATAATTTAGGGTATGGTCCAGTGGTAATGATGAGTACTGATGGTAATGGGTCAGGTGGAAATGGCTATATGCAGTATTGTTCTTACACAACTCATAATCTCAACGCTAACCAAACTGTATTTACTTTATTGAATAATAGCACAAGTTCATTTCTTACATTAAGTGGCAATTTTAGATGGATTATTGTTCATTAAAATCTAAATAAAGTATAAATTTTAAATATAAAGTATATGAAAAACATCAAATTATTTAACCAATTGACCATATCAAAAATATTCATCTTATTTGGTTTCTTATTACTCTCTCTGCAATCGTACGGAGGGGCGTGTAATTGCGTTTGTTGCAGGTGCGATAACAGGATTTGTGGAAATAGAGTAGCTGCGGATCAAAAAATATATTCACCTGTGAAGTATTCTGATATGGATCTCTTGAATCTAAAACCAACTGCCGAAAAATCAGTTGCGGCAGCAGCGGCTACCAACTCCGCCATTACGATAACGCAATCTGATTATCAAAACATCGCACAAAATGGTAATTCATGGATAGACTTTAGTAGTTCTGGTGTTTCCTTTTCCATGAATATTGGCACAGTAAATACTACAAGTCCTCAAACTTTTACGTTACCGAGCAACTTACTGACCTATTTTAATAATTATGGTCGTCTGGATTTTGTCAATGAATCTTCTTTGCCTTCTACTGCACAGTTTAGTAATAATCCAAATGTTGATATTGTTGCAAGAAAAATGT